>JBBSVT010000102.1:0-9289 GCA_038046685.1 Nanobdellota archaeon | reverse complement strand
TGAACGTTCTTCCTTATATTTTTATTTATAAATGAATTTGCAAAAGTTTAGTTATTTAACTTGCTAGATAATTGGGCTTATCGTTATCGTTTAACAGATGCGGAGTATTTAGCATTCTTAGCAGAACTTAGACTTTTAGCTGAAAGGCGTTCTGGAGCTAAAGAGGATACCTCAAGAATAATACCAGAAAGAGATAAACCGTACAGGATAATTAATAGTCCCATAGAGACAAAAAAGAGCTTTCCACTAAAAGGTTTTATGATAACTCCTTTGGATGAAGGATTATTCACTTCTAGAAATTTATTGCCCAAAGATGATAAATGGGTAGATCCCAATGCCGTGCCATCAACATTAGGAAAAAAAGATTATAATTACTTCCTAAGAGGAGGGGCAACAGCTGAATTAAAATTTCCTTCTAAGCCAAGTCAATTTAACAGATTACCATTTATTGATATGATTGAGTCCACTTATAGAAAAGCTGAACCTGTATCCCCTGATTATGGATTTCAAGCACGTGGATTTGCTGGACTAGGAATTTTTGATGACCAAAGGTTTTCTTCCAGACCGACCGCAGTAGCAGCGCAAGCTGTATACGAACGAGAGATTGCTCCTGTTTTAGCGAGAGGACTGATAGACACTATGAGGCAATTAGGTGTAGGAGGTTTAGAAACAAGATTAGAAAATTTATTTCCTCAACTTGTTGATTTGATTAGTCGAAATCCAGAGTTGAGAGCGACGTATGTAAGGGCAGTTACAGAAGGAGCAGGGATACCTAGAAAACCATACTAAAAAACCCTTTCTTGCCATCTTCCTTTTCAAACTCTTCCAATAATTGCTTTTGCTGTTTGGTTAACTTTTCTGGAACCTTAACATAAACCTCAACGTGCTGGTCACCAACGTGATGGCTATGCAAATCAGGTATTCCCAGGCTCTTCATCCTGAATATAGTGTTTGTTTGAGTGCCTGCCGGAATCTTCAAGTTCGCTTTCCCCTTTAGTGTAGGCACTTCGATTGAACCGCCTAAAGATGCCATAGTGAATGAAATAGGCAATTTCACATAGACATCATTGCCATGCCTTTCAAAAACCTTATGGGGGTTGATATGGATTACAACATATAAGTCGCCTGCTCCAACTCCTTTGCCTGATTCGCCTTCGCCTTGGATTCTTAAGTTAGTGCCATCAACAGCTCCTGGTGGAATCTTTATCTCTATTTTTCTTGTTCTTCTTACTGCGCCTTTGCCATAGCATTCAGGGCATTCATTTTTTATGTACCTGCCTTCGCCCCTGCATTTCCTGCAAGTCGCGGTTGATGAAAATAAGCCAAAAGTGGTTCTTTGGGTTTTAGTTGTTACCCCTCGCCCATTGCATTCAGGGCAATTTGCAATATCTGAAGCGCTTTCAGCCCCAGTGCCGTTACATTGTCCGCATTCCTCTAGGCGGGGAATATTTATAGCCTTATTCGCGCCAAAGGCAGCATCCTCCAATTCAATTCCTAAGTCGTATCTCAGATCAGAGCCTCTTTGCCTTCTTCTTGACCTTGTGCTGCTGCCGCCAAAAAAATTCTCGAATACGCTGTCAAAATCTAAACCGAAGCCGCCAATATCTGACATAAGGTCCGAAAAATCAAATCCTGAGAATCCCTGGAATTGCTGCCCTGCTGCTCCAAACTGGTCGTATTGGGATTTTTTTTGGTCGTCCCCTAAAACAGCTGCGGCTTCGTTAATCTCCTTAAACTTCTCGGCAGCATCCGGGCTTTTGTTTAAATCGGGATGATACTGCTTTGCTAATTTCTTGTAAGCTGCCTTGACTTCTTCTTTTGTAGCGTTTTTGCCTACACCCAATATTTTATAATAATCTTTTTCTTTTGGCATTTTTTATTGATTATTCATGGAATTTCGTTAGCATTCCTGTTTTTTTTGCAAATTTTATTGACCTCTCAAAAAAGATATAAGCCAAAATTAATAAAATTATGTTTATTGCAAATGATAAAATTAAGCTATTGAAGTCAATTATATTCTTGCTAAATGCAGCCCTCATTCCCTCAAATATGTAGGTAGTTGGGAAAATCAAACTAATTTTTTGCATCCAACTTGGTAAACTGCTGAGTGGATAAAAAACAGCGCTTAGCGGCTGAATCAGCCAGCCAACTATCCATAAAAGGGACTGCACCTTCAAGCCAAATCTAAATATTAAGCCTACTATGAAAATACCGGTAACCCATCCAAATAATATCAACCCAAAGACAAACATCGATACATAAACAATTCCAATTTCCAATATATTGAATGAGTAAAGCAAATATGCTATGGAAATCAAAAATATAAAACTTAAAATGCAGCGAATCAAGCCGAATAAAGCAGTTGAGATTATCAGCTCGGAGATTTTTATTGGGCTTGCAAATAAATTAAAAATATTCCTGTTCCATATATCTTCTAGAATAAAAACGCCAATGTCCATTTGTGCAACGATAAAAAATGTCCATAATATGGCGCCTCCTAGGAAAAAATTAATGACGGAATTATCCTTAACCAAATCCGAAATATAATGTGTAGTGAATCCCCAAACCAGCATTCCCATTAGGGGCCAATAAAATACTTCCAAAATCCTGAAAAAGTTTCTGGTTGCATTATACCAATATTTCAGCATCAATGCATTAATCCTGTATATTTTCATGTTCTTCTCTTGCAAGTTTAATAAATACTTCTTCCAAAGTTTTCTTTTTATGAATTTCTTTTAACTTTTTTGATGTTCCAGTCCAAATTATTTTTCCCTGTTGCAAAAATGCTATTCTATCGCATAGTTGTTCAATTTCGTGCATGTTATGTGATGTGAAAAGTATTGCTGTATCTTTTTTTAAGCTCTTTATGATTTTTCTAGTCTTGTCAGCGAGATGGGGGTCCAAGCCTACTGTGCATTCATCCAGAAGCAAAACTTTTGGATGGTTTATCAAGCCCTTGCAAAGATTAACTCTTGTCTGCTGTCCCGCGCTGAGCCTGTGATATCTGACATTTTTCAAATTTGCAATCTCAAATAAATTCATAAGCTCATTAATTTTATGGTCCAAATTACTAACGCCATAAAGCATTCCATAAACTTTTAAATTTTCATAAACGCTCATGATGCCTGTTAGCCATGAAAGTGAAGAAACAATATTTGTCTCCTGCTTGGCTTCTTCCGGCTCTTTGCCAAAAATTTTTACTTCTCCTGAATCCTTGATTAACAAACCTGCCAAAATGTCTATGGCTGTTGTTTTGCCAGCTCCATTCGGCCCAAGCAATCCAAAAATTTCTCCTTTTTGTACATTAAAAGAAATACCCCTAAGAGCTTCTGTTTTTCCGTAACTTTTCTTCAAGTTTTTTACTTCTATGACTGCCGGCATTTTTGTTAAAAAGATTAAAAATCAAACTCATTTCAATATCTCATAATTCAAAATTTTGTTTAGCCTTTCTCTATTAGGCACTAGCTCTTCTAATGAAGCGCCTGGAATTAACTTACCGCCGTTTTTGAGATATTGGGCGTATTGCCTTATGCTTTCTGCATCATTAGCATCAATTACAAAATTTACTTTAAACCATACGCTTAAGTCTTCGCCATAATCCTTGCAGTTAATTGATGTCCTGCATTCCAATGGTTTTACAGGATGGATTGTGCACCCTTTTCGCTCGCTGAAATATATGCATTGACCATAGGGATTTTTGCCTTCTTTTTTTAATTTTGGCCTTAGCATCCTTTTATTGAATAATTCAACCTCTTCTAAAAATTTATTTTTTATTTCTTCTTCTGAAAGCATTAAAAATGCTGCTATGTTCTTTGCGTCATCTCCTGCAAGCAGGCCGGAGCCGTATTTGCAGCCATTATTGCAGGCATTGCATCTGCACGGAGCAGCTAATTTCAGAACCTCTTTTAAAGGTGTGTTTTTGGTAATTTTCAAATTTTTTCATCCCCCAGTATCTCTTTTTCTATTTTCTTGGTAAACATCAGCTCAGACTCAACATCATCTTTTTTATATCTTTTCTTTATATATTCAAACCGTTCATCCACACTTACTATTACATCATGTTTCACCCTTTTATCTGCATAAAAAACAATTTTTTCTTCCCAAGTTTCTGGTTTAAATTCATTCTTTTCAAGATGGTACAGTCCATGCTTCTTTATTACAGAAGCAACTTCTGGAAAGCCAAGAAATCTTATAAATTCACATCCTTCGATTATGTGGTCATTTAAGCCGAGTTTTTTAATGTCGTGCAGCAAAGCCGCTGCCATAACTAAATCACGGCTGACATGAACGCCTCTCTTTTCCAGCAAATCAGCAATTTTCATCGAGATTTCGCAAACTGCCTTTGAATGGGCAATAATATTGTCTGGAATGTTATTGTCTTTCAATATTTTTAAGCATTCTTCTTTAGTGGGGATTATCATGTTTAGATTTATTATTTTATCTGGACTTAACTCTTTTTTACTCTAATTCCAAGTAACCTTCTCCAAAATTGAGATGAAGATTAAAATTTCTTAGAAAACTTAATTCAAGCAGTCCATCTACATAACTTCTTTGTGGCAAATCATGGATTATCGCTTTGACATTATGCGCTGTTTTTCCTAAAACACTGACAGATTCTAAGTTCATTAATGGCACTTTCTCTACACCAGAAGCTGTGGTCATATCTATCCTTTCTTTAGCTACCTCTGGTTCCAGCCCAAGAACTTTTGCAATCTTCCAAGGAATCATGATATAAGTTGCGCCTGTATCCAAAGCCATTTTTGCATTTTCTATAACTTTGCCCTTTATAGCGACGTCTAATACAATAACCGGCTGATTAACATCAAAATTAACCTTTACCATAGAAAGCCACTGCATAACCCTTTTCTGGAATCTTTCCAGTGTAGAATGTGCACAAATGTTTCTTATCTCTAATTTTTTCTAATGCATCATATACCTCATCTCTGTTCTTGCTGTGCATAATCACTTCCACATCTACAGGTCTGTTTAATTCATCAGAAAGATTTACTTCTCCTAATATCCATTCATCTTTATATATTCTCTTTATTTCTTCGATGTTCATTTTGAATCACAATTGTTAATTTTGAATTAATCATATTCTTTCTATTTTTTGTCACATTGTTTAATCATTTAATTATTTATAAAGGTATTGGCGGTAGTTTTATTTTATTATTGTAGCAATAAAAATCATTAACGTCAAACCCCAGATTGCTACAGTAAGCCAATACATGCTTTTATTAGATTTTTCGATATTTTTGTTGAGGTTAACAATATGTGCACTTATATTTGATAAAAACGCTGTGTCTGATATTTTAATCACCTCAAAATTTTTATTTTTTTAATTGCTCAATTTCATTACCCAAATTTTCAACATAATTCCATAATTGTTCAAATTTATTTTCCACGCAACTATCACAAATTTCTTTTATTTCTTCGCCACATTCTTTACATTTTTTGTGTTCATCCATACAAATTACCTCGTTATACCCTTATTTCTTCTTCCCTTTCTTCTCCTCATCCTTCACTTCATAATCCGCATCAACTACCTTGTCGTCATTTTTTGATTTTTTTTCTTCTGCTTCTTCTCCGACGCTTTCTTCAGCTTCTTGCCCATGTTCTTTTTGGGCCTGCTGGTGCTGTTGTCCCGCTTTTTGATACAGCTCTGTTGACATCTTCTGCACCATTTCGTTTATCTCGTCCACTTTCTTTTTTATTGCTTCAATGTCTTTTTCCTGCGGCTTCAGCAATTCTTTCAACTCCAAAATCTTGCCTTTTACTTCCTCAATCTCTTTGCTTGATACTTTTCCCTCCAAGTCCTTAAACAGCTTTTCTGTTGTATAAACAAGATTATCCGCTTGGTTTACTGCTTCAATCTCTTCTTTCTTTTTCTTGTCAACATCAGCAAACTCTTCTGCCTGCTTCTTCATCCTTTCAATTTCATCTTCGCTTAACTTTTGCGATGCAGTAATTCTTATGCTTTGTTCTTTTCCTGTTCCTAAATCTTTTGCATTGACATGCAATATGCCGTTAGCATCAATGTCAAATGAAACCTCAATCTGGGGAATGCCCCTTGGCGCAGGAGGAATTCCAACCAAGTCAAACTGGCCAAGTATTTTGTTATCAGAGAACATCGGCCTTTCACCCTGCCCAATCCTTATGGTTACAGCTGTCTGATTGTCTGCTGCTGTGCTGAATATCTGCTGTTTTTTTGTTGGAATTGTCGTGTTTCTTTCTATCAATTTGGTGAAAACTCCCCCTAAAGTTTCAATGCCCAAGCTTAATGGAGTTACATCAAGTAATAATATATCTTTGACTTCTCCGGCTAAAACTCCTGCCTGAACAGCTGCGCCCATGGCAACACATTCCATTGGATCAACCCCTCTTTCAGCCTGCTTGCCTACAATATCTTCAACAAATTTTTTCACAATTGGCATTCTTGTTGGGCCGCCTACAAGAATTATTTTATGAATATCCTTGGGAGGCAGTTTTGCATCTTTAACAGCCTGCTCCATGGGATGCTTGCATCTTTTGATTATAGGCTCAATTAATTGCTCAAGTTTTGCTCTTGTAAGCTTAAGTGTCAAGTGCTTGGGCCCTTCGTTAGTTGCTGTAATGAAAGGCAGGTTGATATCAGTTTCAAAAACTGTTGAAAGCTCTATTTTGGCTTTTTCAGTGGCTTCTCTCAAACGCTGCACCGCAGTCTTATCTTTTGTTAAATCAATTCCCTCTCTTTTTTTGAATTCAGAAACAAGATAGTCAACCAGAATCTGGTCCATGTCAGTGCCTCCAAGTTGAGTATCACCAGATGTGGATAGTACTTGGAAAACTCCACCTCCAAACTCCATTATGGTTACATCTAAAGTTCCGCCTCCAAGATCAAATACTAAAATCTTAAGCTCCTTTTCCTGCTTGTCAAGGCCATAAGCCATAGATGCAGCAGTAGGCTCGTTCACAATTCTTACTACTTCGAGGCCTGCAATCTCGCCGGCATCTTTGGTAGCCTGCCTTTGGTTATCATCAAAATAAGCGGGAACAGTAATCACAGCCTTGTTTATTTTCTCTCCTAAAAACTCTTCTGCGTCTTTCTTTATTTTTTGAAGAATAAAAGCGGAAATTTGTTGTGGAGTGAACTCCTTGCCATCAATATTGTACTTATGACTTGTACCCATCTTGCGCTTTGCAGCCATAATTGTTCTTTCTGGATTGCTTACAGCCTGGCGTCTGGCAGGCTCTCCAACTAAAATTTGGCCGTCTTTTGTAAAAGCAACTACACTTGGAAATGCCTTACCGTAAGCAGTTGTTCCCTCTGCGCTTGGGATAATTGTAGGCTTTCCTGCCTGAAGTGCAGCAGCAGCGCTATTGCTGGTTCCTAAGTCTATACCGATGATTTTTTCCTTTGCCATTTTATTAAGCCTCCTTGATGATGATTTTTACTGTCTTTAATCCATTATTTCCCACTAACTTTGACCTTACTATGCCTCAAAACCTTATCATTTAGCATATATCCTTTCTGAAATTCTTCCAAAACCACATCTTCAGGATTGTTTGAATCCTGCTTCATCAAAACTTCATGCCTATAAGGGTCGAATTTTTCCCCTATTGCCTTTATTGGCCTTAAGCCCTCTGCTTCAAGTATCGAATGAATCTGTGCATATATCATCTTAATGCCCTCGACAAATTTTTCCTTGTCGCTTGTATTTTTGAGGGCAATCTCAAAGCTGTCGAGCACAGGGAGCATGTTGGCAATTATATCAGCATGGGCATATTTGACAAATTCTGATTTTTCCTTTGTATTCCATTTCTTAAAATTTTCAAACTCCGCCTGCAGTCTTTTCAAAGTGTCGGTTAGGTCATCTATTTGTTTATTTTTTTGTTCTAGTTGTTTTTTTAAATTTGATAACTCATCAAGTTTTTTTAAATTTTCAAATTCTTGTTCATCAACATTAATAAGTGGCATTGATTTTTCTATTTCTTCTTTTAGCTCTTTCTTTACTTGTTCTTTTATTATTGGATAATGTTCTCTAATTTTTGCCTTTATTTCTTCGATTTTCTTATCTTCTTTGGTTGCTTCCATTTTCAATTTATGTAATTGATATTTTTTTTATCAATACCCATAACAAAATCTATGCTCGTGTCTGCCGGCGGCTCGAGAACAGATACCGGGAATGCCAAATTCGGCATAAACTTCTCAATGTTCGTTGCCAGTTGAGTAATCACGTGCTCATTGCCAAAATAATGCCTGCTTATTTCATTAACTAACAGCTTTGTTTGAGCCTCATCGTAAGAGCCTATTGAATGAATGTACTCGTGCAGCATCACATGGAATAGGTAATATTTATACAAAGGCGGATTTGTTTGAAGTATCCTTGCCAATGGTCTTTTATTAATCAATATCATATTTGCATCGAATGAATAAAATGCTCCGATAAAGCCTTGTGAATTTGAGCCTAAATCTGTCATTCCCACAATTAGCCCAGCTTGGTCTGTACCAAGATATTCCCTAACAATTTCTTTGGCTATTTCAAATATGTCTGCGATTGCTTTTGCATCATTTACCTTTTTATCGTAATCCATTTTCAGTATTTGGAGTATATTGAACAAAAATTTCCTCAAATAAATCATTTCTATACATACTTAAGCAACTCCATCCTCATAATCAGTTGACCTTAAATCAACGAGAAGTGGGTAATCTAAACTAATATATAAAGTTTTCGGTAAAAGTTTAAATACTAGCAGTTTTTAAATTAATTTATGGTCTACATAAGGCAACGGATTACAATTGTAAATATCAGGAAACCAACAGAGCGTAATGTGAATCAGGAGCTGCAGTGGTTTGGCTCCTCTCTTGGATTATTTAACCTTCGAGATAAGGACAAAAGCTGCTTTAGGGTGTTTATTGAATTATTAAAATCAGCCAAAGCTGGCACATTATTAACAAGTGACGAGCTGGCAGCAAAGCTCGATTTATCACGAGGAACAATAGTTCACCACATTAACAAACTTATGGAGTTTGGGCTGGTTATACATGAAGGGAATAAATACATTTTGAGAGTTGACAATTTAAGGACTCTTATAGAAGAAGTTGAAAAGGATTTTAAAAGGGCGTGTGAAGATTTAAAGGAGGTTGCCAAAGAGATTGATGAGGTGCTTGGATTGTAGTTTTTGACTATACAGCATCATTGCATCACTTTGTGGATTTTAGGGATGGTGTCTATATAAAAACATAATATACCTCCTAGACTTTCTGAAAATCATTTATAAAGGGTAAGCGGGGAGAATATACTCATAA
>JBBSVT010000101.1:0-4040 GCA_038046685.1 Nanobdellota archaeon | reverse complement strand
CCAAAATTTATGAAAACTGTAAACTTTTAATTATGATGTGGCGAAGTCAAGTTATAAAGTTTAAAAAGCAATTATATACTGCAGAGGTGAGAACTAATTTCGGAATTATTCAATATCAGAATAAATCAAAAAGAAAGTTATTAAAATAATAAGCTAATACTCCTAAAGACTCAAATATTAATTTGGGCCCATAGCTCAGCCTGCTTAGAGCACGTGACTCTTAAGGTTGGAGTTATCACGGGGTCAGGGGAAGGCTTAAACCAACACTTGAGCCTCTTGAATTGAAATCCCCTTGGGCCCACTACTCTTTCTAATATAGTGTCTAGGAAGAAAATCGTTATTTTTCCAAGAATCATATTTGAGAATATTATTTGGATTGCTAAAACCTACAAGTTCCATATACTTACTAAACTTTCCTCTACCGCTTAAGTATAAGTAATTTGAAATGTATGGTCGTTTAGTAACACAATGAATATGGGTGCAATTCATTTTTGTGCTGGTTTCTATCCCAAAGATATTAAAAGCTCTTTTGCAATCATCTATCAATTTCTTGCTTGAAACACTCAACTTAATCTGCGGATAATTGCGTATCCTTAATTGAAAATTGCCATCAGTGTCAATTATTCCACGTAGACAAGCTTTTAGACACTCCTTGTTAGAAAATATTATTTATGGAATACCTATCTCCTCTTTTTTGCCTGCAGGGAGACCTATTATTTTTGTATAAAATTCTGCCAAACCTTGAGAATAGACTCTTAACCGCATCTCGTTTCTATTCTTTTTAAAGTCGGAGTTAAAATTCAAATTATAAAGATTAAATTTCAAGTTTTTTACAAATCCTAATAAATAATCCCTATCTGTTATAGAATTACCGTCTACGCTGATGAAATAGTGCTTGAGATTGTTATATTCATGGATACTTATGCAACCATCACCAATCATTATTCCTATATCTTCAGCTAGTTTTTCATTCATTTCTGCAGGAAAGCTTAAACCTCTTTTTGCATCTTTTCTGCTTAATTTTATTTCTGATAAATCGAATTTCATATAAAATCACCATATATCCAAAGGTTGAAACTACGTAAATGATTTATGTTTAAATATTTCATACGAGGATGTCCAGTGTCCAGTGATTGTAGGATATATAGTATGGAAAACAAAAATCATAATTTGGTAGCTGAAACAATTTTTGAGGTGATTTATGAAACGAGATTGGATTGAAATAAGAAAGATTTAATAAAGAAGGTTTAACTACAAAATTACAATTTAACACAATGGGCCCATTATAGCTTTTTTGAAGATGCCTCAGGAAAAAATAATTGTTATCGGCGGCGGTGTTGGCCCTATGGCTGGTGTCGGGCTCCACAGGAAAATTATTGAAAATACCCTGACTGACGGAACAGACCAAAGCCATTTGGAAGTTTTTCATCTCTCCCGTTCAAATGATCTATCTGACAGAACAGAATTCTTATTAAATAAGACAAAAATTAATCCTGCCCAAGGAATGTTTAGGACAATGCAGATAGCTAGCAAAGCTGTTGCCTCAAGCAAAAAGCAATCTGTTGCCGGCATTCCGTGCAATACATTCCATGCAAAAAAGATTTTTGAAAGGTTTTTGTCGTTATTAAAAGAACACGGGATAAATATGAAAATTCTCAACATGCTTGAAGAAACAGCAAATTTTATCAGGCAATATTCTCCAGATGCAAAGAAAATTGGCTTAAGGTCAACAACCGGAACTCGTTCAGCCGGAGTGTACAATGATATTCTAGGGCCTTTCGGCTATGAAATCATTCAAGTGCCTGAAAAAATGCAGGCAAAGCTTCACGACTCAATTTATAACAATAAGTGGGGGCTCAAGGCGGTTAGCCCTATAACTCCAATAGCGCGCTCAAATTTTGAAAAATATGCCGAGATTCTTCGCGGAAAAGGCGCTGAAGTCATTGTTCTGGGCTGCACAGAGATACCTCTTGCATTGCCGGAAAAAAAATTCAGGAATATTCCATTGGTAGACCCGATGACAGCCCTTGCGCGGGCATTGATTATGGAGTCTAATTATAGGAAATTGAGGGACATTCACTATTAAAAATTCTATCAAATCAGAAAATCTGCCATTATTCGTTCTGTGATAATTCCAGCGATTTTTTGCAGTATGCAAAGGCCGCTCCCAATAAACCAACATTATTATTTAAAATCAGGTAGATTGGAATTTTTTTTAGAATGTATGCTAATTTGTAGTTTTGCTCAAAATATTTTGCGAACTTCAGGTCGAATATGTCTTTATTGCAAACAGCTATTCTTCCCGTGATGTAAACGCCACCGTAAGCTAATGAATCCAAAGCGCAATTTTTTGCAAATCTTGAATAAAATTTCTTGAATATTTCGAAAGTAGCCTTGCAGGTCTTATCGACATTTCTGTATTTAGATATAGCCTCTGGCTTTTGATTTAATTTATCGATGGTTTTTGTATATGGCGATTCCTTAAAGATTCTTTCTTTTCTTAGATATGAATAAATGTAAGTTAGCCCATGGCCTGAAAGAAAGTGCTCAAAGCTGACAAAACCCAATTTTTCGCGCTTTTTCATATAGCTTACCAGTTCAAATTCATCTTTATCCTGGGCCGGAAAATCGCTGTGTCCAGCTTCTGATGGAATAGGATTGTACGACTTAGAATGCGTATCATATATAAGCGTGGTTTTTCCCAAGCCCGTACCTGCTCCCAAAACAACAATAGGGGCATTTGGAATTTTTTGCCCTTGTTTGACTGCTTTTATATCCCTTTTATTTAGCATATTAACCCCATAGCCTACAGCCTCAAAATCATTTAGAAGGATTACCTTATTTAATTTTGTTGTATCTAAAATTGCACGTTTGTCAATATTCAACTCAAGATTAGTTATTTGAACCCTGCTTTTGTTTTTAGACAATGGTCCTGCAGCTGCTATGCTGGCTGCTTTTATTTCAACCCTGGAATCTTTCCATGCATAGTTCAATGCCGTGTTTATGGCATCGCTCAGGCTATGCAGCTTGCGGCTTTGGAAATTGAAAGAAATCAGCAATGATGGCCTGCTTCTGCCTGAACCATGGCCAATGCCAAAAATGCCAACTCTTGTGTTCGTGCCACCAATGTCGCCTCCAAGAATAAATTTTGCATGTTTATCCTTATTAAGATTTTTGTATTTCTTTACATCGCATAACATTTTTTGCAGCACTCAATAATCTTTGTTTTATATCCCGCTTATGTCAGATTCCAGCTCATGAATATAATCATTGTGTAAAACAGGACTCCAATAATAAAATAAAAAGGCCTTTCGGCTTCATCGCTTGGCAACGATTCCCTTATCACAATGTAAAGCAGAGTGCCGGCAAGCAAGGCCATTAATTCACCGAAGATAGACATTGCAAAGTCTATATTGTAAACTCCAAAAATAGCTCCAAACAACGGAGCCATTGAATAAAAAATCTTAAAGGCGGGGCTCTTAAATTCAAATTCCTGCGGCAGAATTTCTACAATTATATAAAGAAGGAAAGGAATAAAAAAAAGCAATGCGTGAGCCAGCCCTTTCGAGGTAAAATTGGCAATCATCACCCCAACAAAAAAATTGTAGCCAAAAAAATAAAAGACATGAACATATTTATGCTGCTTAATCCGGCTTTTGAGTTTGCCGATACCCTTATGGATATACTGCTCAATAAGGTTCAGCGAGATAAATCCAACCAGAGAGTAAAGGAAAATCCTTTTTCCATCAATGATTGCAAAGGAAGCTATCTCTGGAAACAGATTTAGAAGGATGTAGGATATTGCAACACCTGCAGAAAATGAAACAAGCTTAGGGTTCCTGCTTATTTTTTTTGAGTGGTTCTGCTCTGTAAAATAATCAACAAAGCTCATAATTCCTGCCAAAATCAATGATAAAATGTGAAAAGCCATTTTTTAATCGTAAAGAAACCCTAATTCAGAATATATTTAAACTTTGTGTTGGCGAGACATTGTCTATTTATCGGAGTATTTATATATAAGCTATATCTAGGGTATTCCA
>JBBSVT010000100.1:6643-19197 GCA_038046685.1 Nanobdellota archaeon | reverse complement strand
GAATTCTCAGAAATATTGAATAGTTATGTGTTTGTTAAAAACGCAAAAGTTTAGGAATAGTAAAATTTAAATATAAATGCTTAAATTAGTCTATTTAATGTATATTTCAAGATTAAAATGAGTATTCAAATAAGAATTACCGTTTCTAAGGAAATCAATGATTTACTTGAGAGAGTAGCAAAAAAACTCGGCAAGAAAAAATCAATGCTAGCTAGAGAATTAATGGAACAGAAAATGTATGACTTGGAGTTGATACAAAAGGAACTGAAGGAATTAGACAGCAGAAATTGAAGAATGTAAAAACATAAAATGAAATGCGTAATAAAATGAGCAATAATTCAGGCAAAAAGATAAGTGAATATAAGAAATCACAAGCATCTATTTTCATGATAGTTGGCTTAATTATCCTTATTGGCGGTGCAGTCTTTTTCTATTCAACCCAAAATGTCCGGGACCAACTCAAGCCAGAAATAAAAATTATTGAAGAGCAAGTGCCTGTTGAATTTGATCCTGTAAAAGTTTACGCCAATGACTGCGCATATTTAGTTGGTGTCGAGGGTCTAAAGCTTATAGGCAAGCAGGGCGGCTACATAAGTTTTGCGGACAAATCCCTAAATAAGGAATCACTCATAATAAAGCAAAATCCTACTGAAAGCGATGCCGTTTCCTTTACAGAAGACTCTGATTTGAAAATTCCTTATTGGTGGCACCTGAAGTCGGCAAACAATTGCAAAGGCGAGTGCAGATTTGCATCAAAAAAGCCTGAGTTAAGGCAAACTGAAAATTCGATTGAAAAGCAGCTGGAAAGGTATATCGACTCAAGGTTTAAGGAATGCCTGAATGATTTTGAGCCTTTCCGTGAGCAGGGCTATAAAATAAGCGAAACAGGAAGAATAAAAACCGATGTTACAATTGCCCTAAATGATGTTCAAGTTCTTATTGAATATCCGCTGGAAATTGAAAAGCAGGACGCAAAAACAAAAATAAATCAATTCCTTGTAAGGATTCCGGTCAATTTAAACAAAATTTATGATTTGAGTGCAAAAATAACAAATTTAGAAGTAAAGCACAGATTCCTGGAAAAGCATGTCCTGAACTTACTGGCTGCATTTTCAGGTGTAGACAGGGGAAGGCTGCCTCCGATGTCTGAGGTGCAGTTCAAGCTCGGCAGTTCAACAAGCTGGCAAAAGTCGGATGTCAAAAACAAGATAACAGGGCTTCTTGCATCCTATATTCCATTATTTCAGGTGGACGGAACCTATAATTATGAAAGAAATACCTTTGATTCCGAATTAAAGCAAAGATTGTATGACTCTACAATAATTCCTGTTGCAAACAGCTCCTTTAGGGACTTATCAGCTTATTTCACATATTTGGATTTTTGGCCTGCTTACTTCGACTTGAACTGCAAAGGAGAAAATTGCATTCCAAGCTCTGCTAACAGCCTGATATCATTCTTTGGAATTCAGCAATATAGGTTTGCCTACGATTTAAGCTTCCCGGTTTTGGTTGAGGTCCAGGATCCTTTTGCACTAAATGGCCAAGGATATACTCTTAATTTTTTCTTAGAAGGAAATATAAGAAATAATAAACCGATGCCGGCTGATTTTGCTCCTCTGGAACGAGGCGTTTTGTCTGAAAGGTCATTACTATGCGACACAAAAACTAGCGGAAATGTAACATTGGCTATTATGGATGCAGCAACAAAAAAACCAATTGAGAATGCAGAGATTCTTTATACCATCATTGACGAAAGCTGCTTTATCGGCTCAACAAATGCTGAAGGAATTTTAAAAGAAACATTGCCTGTCGCAGTTGGCGGTGTTTTAAACATTGTCAAAGAAGGATATCTTGGAAAAGCAGTTGAATTTGACCCAAGAGCAGGATTTGATGCTGATGTGAATATTGAAGTGCAGCCAATCAGCACAAAAAATCTCATTGTCAAAAAGAAAAATCTTGTTAAAACTCCCCAAGGATGGCAGTTTTCCAATAAGGCAGTTGATTTAAACAATAAGGAGTTTGCAACTGTAACGCTAACAAGGATAAATAATGAAGGCGAACTTGATTTTTCTTCGATTGCAAATTATGAGGGCCAGCAAAAAGAAAAAAGCGAGATAGAGATTACTAGTGGGACTTACTCTGCAGACATCACCTTGCTGCTTAATGAAAAAGTTGTAATCCCAGATAAGCAAAAATGCTTTAGAAAAGGAATTTTGGGCAGCAAAGAATGCTTTACAGTCCCAAAAGTTGATTTCGGCGAAAAGTCGTCTCCAGGGCAGGAAAGATTTTCAGAGGGCGGTCTTAAAATGAACTTAACGCTAAACAGCAATGAGCTTGAAAACCATAATACGCTGGTGCTTTATGCAATAAGCATCGACCTTGCAAGCGTCCCAGAAAAAGACAGAAGCATAGAAGACATAGAGCAATTGAGCAAAATTGATGAGTATTCAAGCACATACCAATTAGCCCTGCAGCCAGCATTTGAATAAAATGGCAAAAGAAAAATACATTCAATTTATTGCATCATTCCTCATAGGCTTAGTGCTTACTATTCCGTTCTACACGGTAAGCGTATATGCTGGCATAGGCAAGGTTACAGTAAAAGGAAGCGATGGAATTGAAGGATTTGCAAAAGGAAGTGATTTCCTAAGCTTTACTGTTCAGGCAAATATTAGCAACGATGCGTCAATAACAAGAGACCAAGTAGTTTTAGGCTCCGGAATCCAGTTTGACAACTGCAATCCATCTGCAAGCAGCGGTTTTGAGTGCATACTAAGATTTCCAAATAGCGGCACAGAAAATTTTGAAGTCAAGTCAATACCCTTAACAATTAACTTGTTTAAGGATGACCGAACCCTTAATGATTCAAAATCAAGCAGCATTACAATTGACAATAAGGCTCCTCAAGTTAGCTTAAGCCTGCCGAGGGCAAAATTCTCTGCCCAGCAGAACGTCACAATAAATTATGATGCGACAGATTTTGCATGCGATGATCCGAGTTGCGCCAACAAGTGCGTTGGATTAAAAAGCATCGAGTTCTATACATTGGATAATTCCTTCAGACAGACAGTTGAAATAACATCGAGCAATTGCAATAAAAGATCAAGCATAGGCATCGAGGCAGCTAGCCTTAATGATGGAAGAAATTCGGTATTTGCTAAAGCCACTGATAAATTTAATTTAGTGTCAGCAGAGGCTTCTGCCACTTTTATAGTTGACAAATCCCCACCATCAATCTTGGCAAATTCTTTTGCAATAATAAGGAAAGGGGTAATCCTGAGCACTTTTGCCCGAGAAAGGGTTGCAGTTGAAATTTTCATTAACATATCAGGCAATGATTTAGACAGGAATAATGTAATCGCTAATTTGTCCGAGTTAAACCCATCACTAAAGTTTGTTAAGGCATCTTGCGCATCTGGTGCTAATGATGTGAATACATGTAAATGGTCAATTGACCTGAATCCAAGAAGCGCTGGTTCGAAGACAATCATCATTAACGCTTCTGATACTTCTGGCAACACGGAGAGCGCAACTGTAACAAAACAATTAACCCTTGATGATAAAGGGCCAGTTGTGCAGTCCTTATCGCTACCTGCAACTAGAGGAGCGCAAGCATTAGCCAAGCCAAGCGGCAACAGCGTGACTGCTGCATTCGATGACTCTACCGGGTTAAGCGCAAATGAGGTGTTCTTGCATGTTGGAGGCTCAAGAATAAGCGCCAAAAGCTGCAATAAAGAAACCAACTGGAATTGTGTTTTTGAAAATGTAAACTTCGGCTCTTCAAACAGATTGTCAATCGAGGCTGATACGCTCGATGTTTTGGGAAACGCTATAAGTGAGCTTAAATCTCTTGATGTGACTATAGATAGGACTGCTCCTGTTTTAAGAGGAATCAACATGAGCAATGTCGGCGGCTTAACCCAGGCATTTCCAGGAATATTCAAAATCGGCGATAAAATAGCAATTGAGGCAAATATACTGGAAGAGAATGATGTTTTTGCTGTTGCAGACTTCTCCAAGTTTGTGGATGGGGCTTCGAAAATCGATGGAACATGCCAAAAGGCACAGGCAGACGAGCATGTTTGCACGTGGCTTACTGACTCAATTAATCTCGAAGCATCAGATTCTGTAAGGTTCAATTTCAGCGACAATGCGGGCAATACATTAATGATAACAAAGCCACTGAAAACTTTTGGATTGGAAAGCGCTGAAGTGCCTGATTTCTGGACAAATTCAGTTCAGTGCTCGCCGAAGGCTGTTGACAGGCAGCTCGGGCCGTTGATAAACCAAAGAGTTTTCTGCCAGGTGAGCTTAAAGCAGAAATCTACTACAAAATCCGTTTCAACAGTATTTATCGGGCCTGCAAGCTGCACCTCGAATCCGTCAATCTTGCAAAGTTTAGATACCTTCAATACAGAAGCAGGAAGCATCTCGCCTATTTTAAAAATAACTCTTAAGAAAGATGATTTGAAGATTAATGGCGCAAACTTAAGCTGCTCATTCAATATATTTTCCAGAATCGGAAGCTCTACAACTGTAACAAAAAACCCAGAGATAGAGAATGTGAATATTAATTTAGAATTCTTTAACCTGCCTTTGGGAGAAGTCAGCGGCGAGGTCCAGCGGAAAATCGATGAGGCAAAGAAAGACGCAGAAGGCATCTGGAAACTGATTGGCACTTTAAACAAGCTTATGTTTTATGCCAAGAAAATTTGCCAGATTATTAATATGTTGTATAATATAGTTGCAGTACTGTATAATATTGTGTTTATACTCACTGGTTATGAGATAATTGCAACTAAAACCCCAGGAGGATTTTTGGCCTCATTCTTTACACTTACAAAAACAAATATAGCAGGCTGTCAAACTGAAACATCAACAAGAGTGGTATCTCAAAACATGAACAGTGGATTGAACAAGTTCTGCGCGTATGTAAATTGCAAGCAGACATTTTTATGGGGGCCCGAGGCGCAGAATTGGATTAACAGCAAATTCAATGCGCTGACACCGGGGTCTTATATCGGGGGCAAGTACGAGTTACAAAAAGGCGGCTTGCTTGGGTTTCAGACTTATGCAAGCGACGAAAAAGGAGAGATTAGGCAAATTGGATTTGGAAGGCCAGTCAGCGAGTACATGGACCCTAACCATAATTTAGCTGTTGCAACATTATTTGTCTGTTTGCCTGGCGTTGTTTATGGCTTGGACAAATACAGGCAAGTTAAATGCTTGTATGCCGATTGCCTGCAAAACGCAGTTGCAAGAGAAGGATTGCCTGTAACTGCCTGTGAAGACCAAAAGGCTTATGCTACTTGCAAGTACATTTTTGGCGAGTTATTTGCCGTATTTCCATGGACTGCGGTGTTTGATCATTTCTTAAACCTTATCAAAAACTCGTTATCAAACCCATTTACAGCTCTCGGTGCAGCAATATCTTTTGGCTGTACTTATACGTGCCCGAATCCAAACGCTGAATCGAGGCTCTCACTTTGGACTGCATGCGAAGGCTTTAGGTTATTCAGCCAAATAGGCTCAATTGCTGGCGATGTCAAAAATATGATTGACGAGGGCTTCAAGATAAGGCAGGATTACTGCAGCAGACTGAAAAATAATGAGGCATCACCACAGCCAGCGGAACAGCCTGCACAAAAAACAACCCAGGGAAGCGGCCCTGACGCCTCACCAACGAAAAAATGAGCCTTATAAAATTAATTAAGAATAATATCGGAGAAAGCTATGCACTAGGTTTATTTATAATCGTCTTGTCAGTTGGAATTTTTTCACTCGCCTTTATGAGCGAAGAAAATAAAATAACAGGTTATGCAGCCTTAGGCGCAGACATGATTAGTGCTCCTGCCGAAAATAACTTTCCTGAATTTAATGATGTCGATTCGCTAAAAACTCTTGCTCCTGGCGATTATTTCATAGATGATAATGGGGTAGTGTACTGGACTGGAGACAGTCGAATGCCTGCCATTGCTAAAGTGAAAGAAATCGACGATGCTCAAAAGAACAGGCAAATTTACATCGACGGCAGCGGCAGAATTGGATATATAGTGGGCTCTATTCCCGCAATTGAGAAGCAGCCAGATGAAGATTAAAAAATCCAATAACGATTGAACATTAAATGAAAAAATCGTTAATAAAAAACTTGATAAAAACATGAGCAATAAAAAACTGCTTAATAACAAAACTGGAAAAGAGTTGGTGAGTTTAGTTACAATACTAATAAGATGAAAACAAAAAAGATAATAATAGACTTAGATGTAGTTACTGTAAGTATTTGGGATAAAAAAGGAAAAAATGTAAGATTAGCAGTCAATTTTATTAATAGAGTTAAAAATAAGGATTTTTATGTGTTAACACCATTTTTCTTATTGGAACTTGTATCTAAGTGGAAATATAGCCAGCTTAAAGACTATATAGAAGATTTTTATCTGAAGTTTACCGATGAGATGTTAAGTAACGAGGATTTGGACCTAAAAATAGACTCAATGCTTGTAGATGACAAAAAAATTATTACTGAATTAAGAAATCAAGGAATTAAGGGAGAAGATTCGCTTTTGGCTCTGGTAGCTTCTATTTTTGAAGTTGATTATTTAATAACTTTTAATAGAATTCATCTTAGAGATAAAAAAGAAACCATAAATGAGGTGTTAAAAGAAAATGGACTTAGAACTATCAAAATTGCCGGACCAGAAGAGGTTTAGATTTAATACTTTCACGCCTCTTAAGCCATTCACTTGCCATATCGCCCTTTATTTCATCAGCCAGCTTTACAGGGTCCACATTGGCAGGTATAACAGGTTTAGGTTTTGTCATAAAGAAGATTAAACGTAAATGAGGTATATAAACCTTTCGCACAAAAAAAAAGATTTCAACCCAATAAGAAAAAATCCAATAACGATTGAACATTAAACGAAAATACAATGAAAAAATTATTTTATAAAAAAACCGCAAAAAGGCTAGAATGGGTTGTTGATAAAATGTAATAAAATAACATGAAATTATGTAATAAACAAATATATGTTATAAACTAACATAAAATTTATATATACACTAACATAAAAATGAAAATAGAAGAGCATAAAGAATCATTTGAAGAGCATAAGGAAACTATATTTAAATGGGCTCTAGAAGTCAAAGGGCTAAAGGAATCCCAAAGGACAATAGGATTGCACGCTTCGAGGGCTATGATAGACCTGCTTTCAATTTACTTGTTAAAGAAAGGAAAAATCAGCCCTGGAAAGCAAATCAACCATAGATGGTTCAAGAGCAATAAAGCTGCTGATAAAATTCCGGAATTCCCAAACAAAAAATATATTGTAAAGAGAATAGTAGAACTTGAGCTATTGTGCGAAAAGCTGACTTACGGCTCTAAGAGGCCTGAAGGAGAAATAAAGAATGCTCTAGAGCTTTTTAACGAAATTGAGAGCGATATAACAGGATTGGAAAATGAAAAAAAATGAACTGATATCGTATGCAATGTCTTTTGCATCCTTTTTGATCATGGACAAACCCATTTCGGAAAATACTGCAAAAATAATATTATTTGGCTCTGTTGCAAGAGGCGACTTTGATGAGGAAAGCGACATTGATATCTTTATAGATACCAAACTACAGGATAAACTTATTCAAAAGCAGCTTGACTTGTTTAACAAATCAAAAATAAGGGAGATTTATAGTTTAAGAGGCATAAAAAAAGATATAGTTCTAAAAGTCGGCAGCCTGGACAAGTGGAAGGGCTTAAAGGAAAGCATTATCGAAGATGGCATAACTCTTTACGGAAAGTATGAAGAAAGCCCAAAGGGGCTTAAGCGCTCCGCATTATTCAAAGTGTCAGTTGAAAATAGAAAATTTTCCGCAAAAGTAAAAGTATGGAGGAGGCTTTACGGGTATAAGCAGAAAATAGGCAAAAAAACATACGCATCAAAAGGGTTGCTTCAGGAATTGGATTGCGTTAAATTCTCCAAAGGAATTTTTGTTTCTCCATTCCATAACAGGCAAAAAATCATTGATTTCCTTGATAAAAATAAGGTAAGATACGAAATGCATGACATTTACAAAAATGAGCAATAAAAAACTGCTTAATAACAAAACCGCAAAAGGATTTGTAAGTTTGGTTACAATTATTATATTTTTAACTTCAATATTAGCTACATCTATTTTTTATGAAAACAATATAACTGCTAACATTATAAAAAAATTCGCCATTGAAAATAACGAATTTTTTTCAGATAAAAATCAAATTACTGGACAAGTGGCTGTGTTGGAAAAAGTGAGCGGGTTTTAAGATGATTAAAAAGAAAATATTGAGCGATTTGGATATTGTAACAGTTGCTTTTTGGGATAAGAAAGATGAGGCAATAAAATTCCTTAATAGAATTAAATCAGCGGAATTTGTGCTTTACACACCTTTTATAATTTTAAACCTATTGACTAAATGGAAGCATGAATCATTAAGAAACAAAATAATAAACTTTTATGAAGTTTATTCTGATAAAATTATAACCATAAAATCATACGATGAGAAGATAAAAGAAATAAAATTGGATGACAAGAAGTTATCAAATGAACTTTTATCCCATCAAATAAAGGAAGAAGATATAGTTCTTGTGATATTCGCTTCAATTTTTAATTTAGATTATCTAGTTACTTTTAATAGGAAACATCTGAAGGACAAAGAACAAACAATAAACGAGGTGCTTAAGAAATATGGTGTTAACACTATTAGGATTGTTTTGCCAAGCGAGATTTAAACTTCCTAAGCTCATCAACCTGTTTAAAAAAGGCTTCAAGCATGCCCTTTTTCATTTTATCAGCAAGCTTTATGCCATCAATTTTTTGCTTTTTCATAGGCATGATAAAACAAAACGAACTATATAAATATTTCGGTTAAAAATTATTGGAAAAATAATAAAGCAATGATAAAACCAACAAATAACAAAACATCAAAAGGTTTGGTAAGTTTAGTTACAATAATCATTTTACTATCCTCAATATTAGCTACATCTATTCTTTATGACAATAAAATAACTGCTAATGTAGTAAAAGAGCTATCATTAGATATTGAGCAGGCAATTTCAATAAAAGAAGTTAATGACATCAAAGAATTGAATCAATTAAACGAGGGATGGTATGAAATAAGAAATGGTTATGTTTTCTATCTTGAGGATTTCAATTCTCCAATTCTTATTTGGATTAAAGTAAAAAATCCAGAGCAGCAGGATGGGTTGTTGGTTGTTGATGAGGACGGAAATGTTGAGTTTAATGAAAAAAAAATAAGTGAAACACAATTAGCTGACGAACAACAAATTCAAAATCAGGTTACTGGGCAAGTGACTGGATTGGAAAAGGTGAGTGGGTTTTAAATGGTACAAAAAACTTACATTTTAGATACAAACGTTTATGGAGAACTATTGATAGAAGAAGAGAGTGTAAATATGATAAACAGAATTGAAAAAGACAGTTCTCTATTTATTTATGGCGTGGACGTCATAGAACGTGAACTTTATGACGTGCCTACCGATAAAAAAGTTAAAGGTAAGATTTTCAGAGAGTTGGTGTTATCAACATATAAATCATTGATTGATGAGGAGATTAGTCTGCCACCACTTGCTGACTATTTAGCATCCCAGTACCACAAGAAATATTTAGAATTGAGAAAATCTGGAAAATATTACAAACTTACCAAAATCAAAGAATTGAAGTATAATGAAGATGACCTAAAAATCGATTTTCAGATTATAGCAGTTGCTTCTCTTAAATGTGTCGATATTGTTGTAAGTGCTGATAAAAGAACTATGCTGTCTAACCTGGCATCTGAAACTTACAATATTGTTAATAGAATAAATGGATTGAGAACACCTAACCTGGTGGACTATTTTGAATTTAGAAAGAGGTATCTAAAATGATAGGTGTAAGATTAACTAGGAATCCTGCCACCGTGCCTTATTACAAAATTCTTAGCTATCTCCATAAGTTCAGGGTCCTTATGCATTTCTTCAATATACTTTTTCAACTCTTCCAAAGTAAGTTTTTTCACTTTCATAGGAATATCAAACAAAACTTACTATATAAACCTTTCGCACAAAAAGAAGATTTCAACTCAATAACAAAAAATCCAACAACTATTGAACATTAAACGAAAAAGCCATTAATAAAACTCAATAAAAAATGAGCAATAAAAAACCGTTTAATAACAAAACCGCAAAAGGTTTAATAAGTTTAATTACTATAATTATATTGCTATCTTCTATATTAGCTACAAGCATTTTCTATGAAAACAACATAACTGCAAATGTTGTAAGAGAAACTTCAATAGACACAAAATCACCGATCATTTCAACAAAAGAGGTGAATGATCTTAAGGAACTGAGTCAATTAAACGAAGGATGGTATGAAATAAGAAATGGATATGTGTTCTATTTAGATACATTCAATGATGCGGTTCTGCTTTACATAAAAGTGAGAAATCCAGTGCAGCAGAATGGGTTGTTGGTTGTTGATGATGATGGAAATGTTGAGTTTTATGGAAAAGAAGAACGAATAACTGAAACAAAAATGAAAGAAGAACAAGAAAATAAAAATAAAATTACTGGACAAGTTGCAGGATTGGAAAGGGTGAGTGGGTTCGCTATTAGACAATTGCCAAAGGCAGATTTAAAACCAGATTATGTTGCAACAGTTGAGCAGACAATAAAAGAAAAGAATTTAAAAAATGTAAAATCCGAACATGTACTGGCTTTAGGCTCGGCTGAATCTCAACTTAAACAATCAGCAAATGTTGTTGTCAAAACACCAGATGGCAAATCTGCACCTGCTGAGTTCATCAAAAAGAAAAGACTGGAAGTTAGTAAAAAATATAATATTCCCTCATCTGAAGTGAACTTCAGGTTTGAAAAAGCCAAAGTCAATGAGCCGATAGTTAAAGACATCAGCGTAGGACCAATGCAAATTAGCACAGTGCATGAAAAAGAGGTAGGAATCGAAGTTTATAGGAACCCTATCAAAAATCTTGAGTATGGCACAATACATTTAGATGAATTACTTGGAGTGTGTAAGGGAAATTTCAATTGTGCGATAAAAGCCTATAATCAAGGACGTGGCAAACTTGATAAATCAGTACAAATTGGAGCATTAGACCGATTTGTCGCTAATTCAGAATTTCTTGCACAAAAATATGTACCAGGATTATGTAGAGATCCTACTGTATGTCTGCTTGGCAGAACAAATGGATATTTTGAAGAGTACACTGGAGATCAAGGACAAACACTGATAGCAAAGTTAAAGGATACAGCAACAGAAATTGTTGCGCTTCGGGGAGCAGAAGCTCAAGAACCAAAGTATAAAACAACAGCACTGAAAGATTTAACGAATAAAAAAGTACCAAAGGAACAGAGAGAAGCAGTCGTATCTGCTTTAGGACCAAGCGATAAATATGAAGTAACATCTAATGGTTATGTTGTATTAATGTTTTGTGATTCACAAGGTAAGGATTGTAAGTACAATATTTTTAATGAAAAGGGTACAGTAGCCGGAGTGGTTGGACTAGGACAAATTTCTAAAAATACATTACTTAATGAAAATCAAGTTAGGGAGGAATTATCTTCACTGAGGACTATTCCTCAGCCAACAATAACTACCAGTTCTAGTCCACCAAGAACTGAAAGCGTACAAGGACAAACACAATCAATACAATCAAAATCTAAAGAGGACTTATTAAAAGATTTACAGAATAGTGGAGCTACCTCAAATCAAATACAATTTCTACGCAATGAATTAGTAGATGGTGAACAAGTGGTATTAGTTGATGGGTATCTTGTAAGAACACTTAGTCAACTACGTAATCCAACTGGAACTCTAGTTGTTTACGATGAAAATGGACAATACTTTGGCTTAGTTACAAACAGTGGACAGATATCTCCACGTTCTGGCATAGGTGTTCAAGAAGTTCAAGGAATATTGAATAAAGTTGACTCTAAGAAACTAATTGAAGCAACACGTATGAGATTTGATACAATAAAAGCAGCTCAGACGCAAATAGCAATACCACCTCTCATTCTCCCGGTAACTGTCGAAGAACCACAAAGAACTATAATCGAGCAACAAAAAAATTCCGCTCAACAACTAACAGAAGATGCATTAAAGCAAAGGATAGGAACATTTTTTATTGATAATGAAGGTTATGTATGGATATTAGAGCCTAATCTTGAGGATTCGTTTATAATCGCAAAAATAGATGATAGTCTTAAAAAATATTCAGGCAAGGTTGTTATAGTAAATAATGATGGAAATATTATAACTCCAGAAGCAAGACAAGCAAAAGATGCAAAAGCAAAAGAAGAATTGCGCAAAGCTGAAGAAGCAGCATTAAGGTCAGGAGATACAATTGCAGAACAAGATGCCATTGCAAGAGCACTTCAAGCACAAAAAGATTATGATAGGGTTGAAAGAGAATTAGAAGGTACTGCAAGTGCACAACAAAGAGCAAGATTTGAACAAGCAAAAGAAGAATTGCGCAAAGCTGAAGAAGCAGCATTAAGGTCAGGAGATAC
>JBBSVT010000100.1:0-6543 GCA_038046685.1 Nanobdellota archaeon | reverse complement strand
CACTTCAAGCACAAAAAGATTATGATAGGGTTGAAAGAGAATTAGAAGGTACTGCTCCCACAACAACTCCCCCACAGGCTCAACCAATAGTTGGACCTCAGCCTCCTGTGCCTCCACTTAGTACCCCCTTAGAATTAGCAAGTGGAAAAATAGTTCAAACAGATGATAGTGGTAATCTATACATAAATGGTAAATCTGTTGGTATAAATTGGAATAATCTACCAAAGATAACTAGGATTGATGAGGATGGTAAAGAAGTGGTTGATCCAGTATACCCACCTGCATACTATAGGAGTGGACAACAATTACCGGATGACAGAACTGCCGCTGGTGAAACTATCATAATCAATCTTGATGAAAAAACAGCGATAGGCAGTAATTCCAATGAGGCTTATCAGTGGACATTAGAAAATGGTTGGGTTAAATTAGATTCTCTAAAAACAAGTGTAAGACCGGGAATAACATATGATAACGGAAAGTATTTTGTTGGCTATAACAATAATAATTTTGAAGCAACAAGGGATAGTAATGATGACTTCACATTTAAAGGACAGGATGGAACAGAGTACGTTGTTAACAGGGATAATGATATATTCAGAATGGATAGAATAGGCCAGCGAAGTGAATTAATACCTCTTGGTAAACTGACAGCATCAACGCAAGTGAGTCCTGCACCAACATCTTACACAGAAAGAATTACAGCTCCTTTCCAAGAACCACAAAATATTAAATTTGAAGGAAGGTCTATGAGCGATATTTCTAATGCTGAGAAAGAACGAAGTAAATATAGATTCATAAAGAAAAACGAAGACGGAAATGCTATCGTAGAATTTGATGGTAGTTTTTCTACCGAGCCTAATGGGATAGTTGATGGTTATGATGTCATAGACTTAAAGACAAATAGAATCATTAAAACTGTTTATTATGGTATAATTGACCATAAATTAGGATTAGTTCTTCCTATTTTGTCAGATGAACAAAAAAAGAAAATTACTTCTGTGAGTAGAGAGTCAAGAGATTATAACTTTTATAAAAGTCCTGAAATTCAACCCATTGTAGAAAAGGCCGATAGCACATCACAATTGAGAAATAGTATATTATATTTAATCAGAGACCAACAAGATTCAGATGAGTTATCAAAGGCACAAGTAACGGACAATATGGAAAATATTGCAGATTTGATTAGGGATAATAAATTAACATCGAGCGAGTATCAAATCTTAGTTGACTCATTTAAACGGGATACTGAAACGATATCGAAAGGGTTTTCTGAGACAACATCGAGCGAAATTCTCCGAATCGCAAGACAATCACCCGCTTTAGCCAGCGAATCATTTACATTGAAATATTCTGATAAAACGAAGAACTATATTGAAAGCTATAATGGAAAATCACAAGATTGGAAAATAGACAAACAAGGATATTTTGTTTGTATAAATGATAAAGGATGCTCTTTCAAAATTGAAGAAAAATCAGTCATTTATAATAAAGGAGAAAAATTTGCACCTCCTGGAGGATATTTTCCCGGAAAAGAAGGAGCAGAAAGTCCTGTGGTATCTAACATTATCGCACTTGATAGATTAGATACAAAAACTTCTCCAGCTGTTACCAAACTACAACCTCAAACTCCCAATATAATATACGACGATATATATGGTAGGATTTTCGTTGATGGTAAAGAGGCCAAAGTCTATATATATACCCCACCATTAGAATCTAACTCCAGATCCAGAGACCAAGTTGGTGGAATTTACGAGTCGAATAGGAGATATTATCTGGTAAAAGGTGATTCTACAACAGCTATTGAAGTCACACTAGAGGATAATTTTTACACTTGGAATGATCCAACAATCGGAGCTAAGTACAGGCAAACTGTGGGTGAAAATCCACTACAAGTTTTTGATACAGAAAGTGGAAAATGGGTTACTTCAATATTTAACCGTAATTTTGACAAGGCAATTGGGGAAATTAATAGGAAAGAAGAAGCAGCGGCAATAGCGTCTGTGGAAACAGAACAAGTAAAACCAAGAAGTCCAATAGTTGTAGATCAACCACCCCCATTATTTTCAAATCTCGGGGAAATAGCGGAAAAACTACCAACAGGAGAATACACCATTGATAGAAGTATATCTACAGCCGAGGGTGTAGGGCTCAAAGATTCAAAAGGCGTAGTACGGGGATATATCAGCGAAAGCTTGATAAGAGACTTGGTAGGAAGAAATAAGATTGTTGTTGGAAGTACTAATCTAAAAGATGATGAAGGAAAAATTATTTATGAAATTGTTGGTGAGGCACCTCTGGCACCAATACCTGCTCCACCACCACAGCTACCAAAAAAAGTAGAGTATAGTGGAGATGTTGAGTTTGGTGGGCCTATAAAAACATTTATTGAAAATGAAGAAGCTAAACTTGTTGGCAGTTCTGTCATTAAAGATGAAGGTAGCATAAAAGAAATTGGTGGTGTTTATGCTGTCAATGATAAGACTTACCTTGTAAATCCAGATGGAATTTATGTTGAGTTGGAAAGAGACGACAGAGGATATTGGAGAAAGAATGACGAACGTCAAGAGATTATTAAAGTTGATAGAGTAATACCTTTAGTAATAGCAGAAATAAACGGAAGAAAGTATGGAATTGATGAGAGAGGGAAGTTAACTGTTAATGGTGAATCAGCTAACCAAAATGAAGTAGACGATTTTAATAATTATTATAAGCAATTTAGTGCCGCAACGCCTCCAGTTTCAATTTCTCGTGAAGAAAAACCTGTAGAACCATTACCTCAAACTCTAGAACAGTTTGTAGAAATCAAAAAAGATGGTTTCTATGATTTAAATTCTAAAAAAGAAGTGAGTAAATGTCCTGATGGAGGAAATTGTGTGCCTGTTAAAAAGGGACAAGTAATTCTAGCAGATGGGGACAAGCCCTTAACACCGATTTCTGCACCTACAATAAGTGGCGTTTCGATTCCTCAGATAGGTGAAAAAGTAATTTCTCGTCCTGAAATTAGGGAAGAACATATTATCAAAAAAGCTGGCAAATATTACCGACTTGAGGTGTTTAAACCAGAAGAAAATAAACAAATAATTAAAGTAGGAGGTATAGAATTCGAAACACATAAAAAATTCCTGGAAGGGGTTGATTTCAAAAAAGGGATTGATTTTGATGTTAAAACTCAAACCATTACAGTCGTAGCGCCATCAGGCGATATAAGAACAATTAAAAGAGAGGAAAATGTATTTGTTGCAACTGATCAAAAAATTGATGCTAAGAAAGGACTAACAAGAACAACTATCACAGAAATATTTGATGAGGGAATTACAAAAACAAAAATAACTGAAAATCCAAAAGACCTAAGAAATATACAAATCACTGAAACAACAATTTTAGCAGATGGCTCAAAAATAGATTTAAAGTATGAAAAGGGAAAAGATGCAATAACCGACAAAGCATCTGTAACAGTAACTTCTGAAGGCAAAACTTCCCAATTCAGCGGAAAAACAATAGAAGATTTAGAAACCAAGAATTCTAATTTAAGAGCAGATGAAAATAGACGAAACCAAATTCTTATTGAAGCGATAAGGGCAGGAATCAAAATAGATAAGGTTGGCGAAGGGGTTATTGGAGACCTTAATGGAGTTCATTTAAGTTTTGGCACAGAAGATTCTATTCTAACAATGAACAAAGAAATTGTAACGCGGCAAATAACAAAGCAAGGTGAAGTAATGGAATATGAAGGTGATGTAAGACAAAACCAATATGGATATCCAGAACTCAAAGCAGAGGGCTCTGCATCAAGGACTTTCAAAAACGGAGACTTAATCAAATATGAATTTGTAAAAAGTGGAAAGACACAATCTATAGATTATACAGAAGACAGAATAATAATTAATCAAGATATCGAAATAGATAAAAAGTTTGGTTTTGAGCCTTCAGATCCAAATTCTGGAAAGATAAGAATTTTAAGCGGTATTTCTGGATGTGAAGCAAAAGAATGTATCTTTGAAGCTGCTGGCGCCCTAAAAGATTTAACAATTTGGCTTAAATCCGAGATTTATTATCTTGATGAAAAAGGAAAAAAAGTGGTGGTAAGAGCTAGTCCAGAACAGCTTGAGCTAATAGAAAGATCTGCAGACCAATTAAGAGTTTATGGCACAAGAAATAAAGAAGGCAAAAGGATTGAGCTGCCAACATTAAGGCAATTGAACTCCCAGCGCTTCTTCTCGAATGTCGAAAGAGTCTTCACCGAATTCCAAGGGCTTGGCTACTACGCAACATTCTTCTTTGATGAAGATTCCTTATTAAAATGGCGCGATAATGTTGACAGGGCTTTTGCAACTTTATATCTTGGAACTGAATACTGGAGCAGCTCAATTTGCGGAAGTTATCTTGATGGCGCGGATGAAGGCATTGCTTATGCTGAAACTCCGCAAGGATTAGCGCAAGTAGGCGCGCATATTGAAGCTTCGAGGACAGAGCCAATCACAAATGGAACAAGGGGAAGAATGTTCATATACAAAATCACGTTTAATGTTAGAAACGGTGATTATGCGAAAGACCCAAGAGCTCCTGAAGAAATGAACATCAATGTTGTTTTGAGGGGTGAAAGGACAGCAAATGTTTTTAGGCAGACTCAAAAAGTTGCAAGAGGCTCCTCATTCGGAAGGACCGGAAGAAGCGCAATTGTGCAGGAAAGCCCGGCATTATACACTCAAGTTTGCATGACTTTCGATAATGTCCCATTGAGGTGGAAGCTGGACAATAAAGAGCTGTGCAACACTATAGTGGAATCTTCAGCAGAACCCACAACTTTATCAGTTCCAGCAACTTCAACAGCAGTTTCAGCAGGTGGAACGCAAGAAGGCGAGATTAATGATTTTTGAGTTACTAAACCCAATAACACCGAAAAATATATAAATAAGTTTAAACTTATTAAGCTTACTAGTAAGATTTAGGTAAATAATCTTTATGAATAAGAAAATGGAAATAATAAAAACTTCATCGAGGGGTCAAATAGTAATACCGGAAGAAATAAGAAAGAGGCACGATATAAAGAAGGGAACAAGATTAGTTTTATTCGAATTACATGATAAAATTATTATAGAAAAGGAAGAAAAAATTAATAGTTTTCTAAAGCAAAATTTAGATGCAGAGGAAAAAGGTTGGGGCTCTTTGGCAGAAACAAGTTTGAAAGAAGTGTGGGGCAATGAGAAAGATGATAAAATATGGAAAAAATACCTTTGAAAATAGACAAAAAATCAATTGTTCTTGTCCCTTTTCCCTACTCTGACCAAAGTGGAAAAAAAGTGCGGCCAGCTTTAATAATATCAAATTCAGAATTTAACAGGAATGAAGACGTCATAATTTGCGCATTAACCTCAAGAATTAAAAAAAGGGCTTATTCAATTATTATAACATCGAAAGAAACGGTAAACAAAAAATTAATCGATGTAAGTCAAATAAGGGTGGATACAATAACGCGCATAAAAAAAGACTTAATAATTAAGGAGATAGATATTTTAAATGAGGACACATTTAAAAAAGTTTTGCAAATTTTAAACTCCATTTTTTATTAAGTATGGCAATATGAACACGAGCAAAAAATTAAGCTTCATAAAATGGAATAATGCAGTTTTAATTTCATCAATCAAAAAAATCAATTTAAATATAATTCTGATTATGGTTCTCGACATTGCATTTTATTGTTCTTCGGCATTAATTTTGTTTTTTTGGCTTAAAGGGATAGAAGCAAAAACCAAAAGTATTACTCTGCCGACGCCCAATGACGTAATTGCGCTAGGCTATGAAAGAGCTCTGGAAGTGCTGAGCGAAGCCAAGGCATTTTTTTTCCTGCTTATTTTTTCAGCTGTAATTGTGCTCTTGGCATTAATATTCCTGGCAAGCATAATGAAAGCAATCATATGGGCTAAAACTACAAACACAAAATTGAGTTTTTCATTAATCTCAAGATTTTTGGTATTAAACTTGATATGGACAACCTTTTGGACTGCAATTTTTTTGTTCATTTTAATTTTTGTCAAGCCGGAATTAGTTCAGATGCTTATAATTATTGCAATAATACTATGGATTTATCTTACAAACACTCTCTATTCAATTTTCATGAAGGAGCAGAAATTTAACTCCGTGATTAGCACGATAAAGCTTAATGCCACAAAAATCCATTTATTTTTGTTGCCGTATGCATTAATTTTCCTTACCCTTTTCGTTATAGCAAGTTTGGGCAGATTAACTCGCCTGGATGCACTATCTTTTTTTGTGACAACAAAATTAGCTGATTTTGTCGGATTGGATTATTCATTTGGTTTAACTAAAAATTTAACTATCCTTATTATTGCTCTTTTATCAATTTTTGTTAATCCTTTGTTCTTATTGTCTGCGGCCTTAATCAGATATTACACTTCTAACCTTGTTCTGGAGATTGAGAAAAGATAATCACTTTCTAGTAATAAAAAACGAAAGATTTAAATAGTACAGCCTGTCCCATAATTCGTAACTTATAAATACTAGTTCTCGTCTATAAATATT
>JBBSVT010000099.1:0-21356 GCA_038046685.1 Nanobdellota archaeon | reverse complement strand
TCTATTACAAAAAATCGTGTGGGGAAACCCACTTATATAACTTTTCAATAACGCCGAATAAACGAAACCTTTAAAAAGCAATAAAGATGGAAATACCCATATGGTATACGTTGGGGCAGCACAAAGGAGTCTTGAAACTATTAAGGGAGAAGATTTAAGTAGGGAGTGCCCTGACTGCGGAAGCAAAGACATTGAATATGCAAATGAGGAATTCTACTGCAAGAAATGCGGATTGGTTCTTGATTAATCGATTTGTTTAAGAAAAACAGACAATGCTAAAATAAAAGATTAAATAGTACTTCCAAATCAAGTTCAAAAGATTGAAGAATTTGTGCCATTTTAAATTATTGAATTTTTTATTATTTAAAAAACCTATTATTTTAGCCAGAGCGTAACTGCTAAAACTTAAAATTAATAAAGAGAATCAATCTCATTCGCTATTTTTTCTTGAAGCTCTATATCAGCAGCTTTCATGTTCTCTTCGAGATGAAGAATATTTTTTGTTCCTGGTATTGGAATTGCAGTAGGCCACTTATAAAGAATCCACGATAAAGCCAGCTGACTTGCTGTTAAGCCATATCTCTGCCCAATTTTTCTTAGTTGAGGATTTGTCAATAATCTTCCGCTTCCCAATGGAAAATAAGGAATAAAAGCAATATGATTTTTTGTTAGATATGGCAAAAGTTCATTTTCATCCTTCTTAAAAGCAAGATTGTAATGATTCTGAACAGACTCCACATCTATAATTTTTTGTGCTTCCTGCAATTCCTGAAGTGAAACATTGCAAAGTCCAATATATTTCACTAATCGCTGTTCTTGCAACTCTTTAAATGCTTTAATTGTCTCTTTAAATGAAACTCTGTGGTCTGGAACGTGTAATTGATACAGACAAATTTGATTAATTCCCAATCTATGAAAGCTCATTTTTATTGCTTCCCTAATGTGTTCAGGTCTGCCGTCAGTGTCCCACTGATAACCAAGAGGCCTTGTGCAGCCTGCTTTCGTAGCTATGATAATACTGCTTTTTTGCTCTGCTGTTAATGATTTTCCAATAAGCTCTTCGTTTCTTCCCAGCCCGTAAACATCCGCAGTATCAATTAAATCAATGCCTTGTTGAGCGGCATGTTTTAAAAGTGAAATTGCATCGCTGTCGCTTGGTTTGGGATTGTATTCATCTAACGCCATTGCGCCTAAACCAATTGGGAATATCTTCCTGTCTGCAATTGTCCGCAGCTTCATTTTACCTCAGCGTAGTTTCAACAAATTAAAATCAGATCAAATCATCTCTCTAAACCTTTTCACAAACTCTTGAAAATCGGATGTTTTTACATTCAAGCCGCACGCATGCTCATGCCCGCCGCCATAGCCGTTTAAGCCAACTAAGGCTTTTTCAATTAATGGAGGCAGAATAATATTGCTTGACCTAAGCGAACATTTCATCTCGTCATTCTTTTCTCTTGCAATCAGGATTATATTGTCCGGATTTCTGTACATAGCCTCATTTGATAAATCGCTTGTAAAGCTTGACTTGTCGTCCTTATATTTGAATACAGCGAGGTCTTCTTTTGTTTTCCTAACTGTGTTTAGAACATCTTTCAGCAAAGGTTCGTAGAGGGTGTTTACTTGCTCATATCTCTTATAAATAAATTTGCCTTGTGCACTTTCCTGATTTAATATCTCGTAAGGACTTTTTATTCTTGTCAAAATTTTAATGCATTGCATAACATTACCGGTTCTGCCTTTCAAAATAAAAGAAAAAATTCTTATCAAATGCCCTAGCTTAGTGGCATAGATTATATCACCAGGAACTCGATAGGGCTTATCTATCAAATCCGGAAATTGTTCTTTAAACTCATTTAGAAAAGGCGGCAAAAACCAGTCTGCTACGCATCCAACTGTTGCAATCCATAAATCTTGTCCAATAGTCTGATAGCACATGTATGAAACAGGGTGGTTATCCTCCCAATTTGAAATGCGGGAATTAAAATATTTTACATTGTCTCTTTCAAGTGGAGCATGGTGGTCTATCCATATGACAGGCACTTTAATCTCGTCCAAGAAATCTTGCTCGACAACTGCAATATCAAGGACAAAGATTTTGTCTGGCCGATATTCCTCAACTTTTCTGGCAAAAACCGAGCCTAATTTAGGGGTTGTCTTTACAATAATTCCTCTTCCCTCATTTTTATATCTGTAAAACTGAAGAAAAGAGCATAAGCCATCCTGATCATCATCAAAAAAGAATAATGGGTTTTTGCAGTTATCCAAATTATCCCTTATTTGGGCAATTTGGATCTTTGATAAAGCCATGGAATAGAGGTATTGTCTTTGTTATTTAATAGTTTACATTTGATATCTAATTTCCAACCCATAAATTAACTACTAAAAAGTAATATAACACAAAAAACTTAAAAAATAATTTTAACATAACATTTAAATTTTGAATCTTATTATTGAGGATGTATGCAAATCCCGTTCGCACAGCACAAAGGCTATGATCCTCTAGGATTGTGCGGAAAAGGAAAATGCCCTATTTGTGCTAGAAACAACGCTTTATTCAAAGTCAGAGAATCTATTAAATCTGAGGAATTTACTAGTGATGCTGTTTCACCATTCGTTGGAAGATTCGGCTACCCAAATGTTAACTTGGGCATACTTGCACCTCCGGAGCAAAGCGAAGATGCATGGCTTTATGATGCTCCTAGACATTGGTCAGAGGAAAATTTTGACATCCCAAAAATCGTGGATTTTAGGTCTTCTTTGTTGAACTCCAGATTAAATTTAAACATTAAAAAAAGAATAAAGTTCTTAGAGATTTCCCAGGATATTGCGATGTCTTCAAAGCCAGTAGATGTCGAGGTTGAATTATATGAGAAGCCAAAATTTACGCTAAACCTTGATTCTTATATGGCGCCAACAGGGCCAAATGCCAGGCTGAAGAAGGCATCGATAACAGAAAATCCAAAGATACATACAAAAGTCTATAAGGTTTTTGAAGATGACGATTTAAAAGCCCGCGATGCAGTAAATTACCTTTATGAAAATAAGTTTGATGAGAATTTTTTGAGCAAATTGCTGAGCGTCGGCGCCCTTGGAATGAAAAAGGGTAGAAGATTAGTGCCTACGAGATGGTCGATAACCGCCACCGACGATATAATTGGAAAAAATTTGATTAGAGAGATAAAGGATTTTAACGCAATAAATTCTTATTATTCATTTTTCGGGAGTTATTTGGGCAATTATTATTTAATCTTGATGTTTCCTGAAGTCTGGAACTACGAACTGTTTGAGACTTATGTGCCGCAAAATTGGAATTTTTCAAAACCCTTAAGTTATTCAACAGATTATGAGGACTTTTACGGAAGAAAGGGTTATGCCGAAACAACAGCAGGCGGATATTACACTGTGCGCCTTGGAATTTTAGAAAAATTAAAGGAAATAAAAAGGCAGGCTTCTGTTTTGGCATTGAGGTTCATAACAGATGAGTACACGATGCCTTTGGGTGTTTTTGTAACTAGAGAAGCTGCTCGTAAGGCAGTTTCAAATAAGCCGATAGAATTCAGCTCCAAAGAACTTTTAATAAAATATGCCCAGGCTTTAATCAGGAGGAAGTTGAATTATAACCTAGATTTTATCTTTAAAAACAGCACTCTTCTGAAGTCTATAAATCAACAGGACAAATTAGTTAAATTTATTAAATGATAAGGCTAAGTTATTTAGATGGGGCTTTTAAAAAATGCTTGGGAGCTTTTATTAAAATACAGGAATCAATTTTACATTTTCTTTTTAATTAATTACATTTTATTCTTTCTGATAAAAACTGCAAAAATCCCGTTTTTTGAATTCACTTCAAACAAGAAGATTGCATTGATAGCATATTTATTCTGGGCATTCCAAAGTTTTTTAGTCAAAAAATCCTTGCTGGCAAAAGTTTTGATTTTTTTAATAATTCTGGCAATTTTAATTTTGGACATTGTAATTTGTTTCTATTTATCCGGGCTCCTTAATCATTTCCTTAATAATCAAAAAATTAAAAATAAGCTGAATTTTATTAAATCCGATTATTTTATCGTGGCATTTCTCCTTATTTTCTCAGGAATTTTGAGGTTTGGATTTTTAAATAAGGGTTTGTATCATCATGATTCTTTCCAGATAGCCGTAGCTGCTGAAAAAACAGTTGATGAATTAAATCTTTATGGCATCGGCGGCGGAAGAGAGGGGGTAGTCCTTATTAATTCCCTGTTTTTCTTCTTATTTAAGACATTTCTCGGCCATAAATCTGCCGAGTTTAGTGTCAATTTCACATCAGCGTTATTTGGAACGCTGGCTGTTGGAGTGTTATATTTCATTTCAAAAATTCTGACTAATAGTAAATTTGTTGGTTTCACTTCAAGCATGCTGTATTCTTCCACTCCAATATTTCTTTCAGTGTCGACTTTCGCAAAAGAGCATACTCTTGATGTGTTTACGGCACTTTTATCAGTATTATTTTTAACGATTGGGCTGAAAAAGAACAGCTATTATTTGATTTCATTATCAGGTTTATTTTTGTCTTTTTTGATTTTTATCAGGTTTCCTTCAATATTAATAATATTCAGCTCTATTTTATTGATTTATAATTTCAGCAAAATAAGCAAAGATAGTGCTGATAACAAATTAAAAGCTATCTTGTTTTTTATAATTCCTTTTATAATTGTTATTGCACTCTATTTTTTTTTAGAATCAAGCACACTGCTAAATGAAGCAAAAAGCAATTTTAATTCAGTATCTCAAAATAAGGTGGCTTCCCTTAAATTGAATTTTATATACTCAATTGACGGCATAATCTTTTCGCTGACCCTTTTGGGATTTTTGTTTTCAATAGCCGGATTTATCCTGTTATTCAGGGAAAATAGGGCCATGTTTTATTTTGCACTTTTATTTTTTGCGCCGTTGTCTGTTTTTTATTTAATGAGCAAAACTGTTGCCCACAGATTTTTCGTTCTGCCGCTTGTGCCTTTGGCCATATCTTTGTCTTACACTTTAGATTATATTAAAAAAAAGGATTTTTATCTTTCAATTGCAGTCTTTATATTGTTAGTCTCAGCATTTTTTGTCAGAATACATCCCATTATAAAAACACGGCACGAATTTTCTGCATTTAAGGATTTAGCGAATATAGTGAATGCAAATACCAACCCATATGATTCTGTGATAATTCTGTATGGCGATGACACTCCAGCATTGAATTATTACTCAAAAACCCCAACAAAAAGCTGTGATTACGAGCCTGACGCCAAACTTCTGAACAATTTTGTTCGTAATACTCAAGGCCTACTTGACCGGAATTTGAAGGTGTTTATCAGTGGTGCGTGCTTTGGGCTTGGAAGCTACGAAGAGCGAATGTTGTTTTTAGAGTTTATGAACAATAACTTCAGGGGCTCCATGGTTGCGGAATACATAAGCGACGACTACCATCGCGGTTCTATCAAGCCAACTATTAAAAAAATTTCAATTGTAAGGCTTTATAAAAAAGGTAGTCAAAAAGGTATTGAGTTGAAAAGTCTGGATATAAAGCATTAATGCAGGCCCGAATCAAAAACATTTAAATATAACTATTAGTTCCTATTCCAAATAAAATGGCTGACAAAATATCAAATAAAAATTCTGCATTGTCTTTGTTAGCTTTGAGTCTATTGCTTCTGCTGCTGTTGTAAGACCCACAAAATTAGCATATTCTTTAATGGGTCTTTGGATTGTTTTGATTTAAACTCTAGAGTATACTAAAATAAAAAATTAAAGGAAGGAGGGATAAAAATGGATGGTGATTTATTGATGATTACCCAATTAATGGCAAAAGAAATGGTTTACATAACTGAAGATGGCAAAAGAGTTTATGTAGGAATACCAAGAGACGTTGATGGTTTCAAACAAGGTGTTCACATTTTTGTAGGTGCGAATTTATCATTGTTTGGGGATGTTGATCAGAATAAGTTAGAAGCTGTTGTCGCAAGAATGGCAGACATTAGAGGCAGGGAAATCAGTTCTGATATCGGATTTTGGGTTTATGAATCAAGGCAAACAGGTGATGAAAAATGAAGGTAATTCCAGGTTATGAATTGATGTACAGCACACCCTATGGAGATAATTTGCTGAGTGGTCCTAGAGTGACGGTCAGATTGCCATTGGCGTATCTTATTGAGGCAGATAGACTTTGGCAGGAAACTGTACGGGCATTTTGTCAAGTCTCTGGAACTCCTCCACAGTCTATTGACGATTTGGCAATTGCTGTCAGACCAAATAAGCGGAGACAAAACGGCGGTCAACCATGGGGCAGGGCATACATCACAGCGAAGGTACCTAAGAGAACTCCCAATGCATCAGCGCAACCTGAAGCCCAATTTGGTGAAAGATTTGGCGAAGAACTAAAATCAGCCTTTATGGAAATGTATTAATAATCTGATGCAGCTTTTTTTATTTTAGGTCAAAAGGTCATATCTATGTTGAAATAAATAATCATGTAAATAAAGCAATGAGATAAAAATTGTTTATGCTAGATTGGTGGAAGAAATGACAAAAAAATTATTTTATCAAGACACTCAAAAAACAGAATGTGAGGCAACTGTTACTGGTGTTATGGGGCCAGAAATTATGCTTGACCAAACTATATTTTTTGCTTTCTCTGGCGGGCAGGCATCGGATTCAGGAACAATAAATGGTATCCCAGTAAGGGAAGCAATGGCCTCTGGCGAAAATATTATTTATGTATTGGAACAAATGCCAACTTTCAAAGAAGGAGATAAAGTAATTATAAAAATTGATGGAGATAAAAGAAATAAAATAATGAGATTACATTCCGGTATTCACATTATGCATTTTTTATTTATAAAAAAAACAGGAAATCCAAAATTAATAGGTTCAAATATTGATGAAAATAAAGGCAGATTAGACTACCAATATCCAGAGCCAGTATCAAATATTCTTGCAGAAATAGAACAAAAAGCAAATGAAATTTTCTCTCAGGACATAGAAATAAAGACTTATCCAGAGGAAAATAAGCCTGATTATAGATATTGGGAATGTAATGGCTGGAAAGTTCCTTGTGGAGGCACACATCCAAAATCTACTAAAGAGATAGGAAAAGTCCAACTAAAGAGAAAAAATATAGGCTCTGGAAAGGAAAGAATTGAAGTGTATTTGGTTTAAATTACTATCACTTCTTTTTCTTATACTCCTCCAACTCAATCAAAAACCTCTTAACAGTCTTAACCACATGCTCAGGCTGCGTCTTCAGAATTTCAGTCAATTTTCCAAGAATTTTTCCGTGATATTTTTCGGTTGAAGTCAGCTCAAAATCTTTGGCAAAAAATTGTGTTCCTTTCGCACTCAATTTTCTGATTTTTTTCCATTTTTCGAATAATTCATCAACTCTCGCAGGCAGCTGCTCGATTTTTACATTAAGCAATTTTGCAGATTCTTCCAAGATTTCCTTTTCCAGTTTTGCTTCTTTTCTCGCAGCTTCTCCTGCAGTAAAATAAACCCTTACAATCCCATCGCTAATTTTTGTTGCTTTTAATATTTTTATTTCGCCAGCTTCTGATGTGTTTTTTAAATGAGTGCCTCCGCAAGCTTCCACATCAACACCGAGAATATTGACAATCCTGAGCAATTTTCCAGGCACCGCACCTCCCTGATAAATATTCATTCCATAAGTCTGCTCAGCCTCTGTTCTGGGCAAGAAACTGCTTTGTACAGGTATATGTTCATTAACTAGTTTGTTGGCTTCTTTTTCAATTTTCTCAAGCTCTTCATCTGTAATGCCTTGGTAATGGGTTAAATCAATTGTTGCTTTATCAATATCTTTTTTAGCTCCAGCTTGGTTGATATGATTGCCGAGCACTTTTCTTGCCGCTGCATTAATTATATGGGTTGAAGTATGGTGTTTTGCCAATTGCAGCCTTCTTTGCAAATCTATTTCGCACTCGACTTCTTGATTTTCTTGCAGATTATGGTGTTTGAGGAGGTGCACAATAACATTCCCTTGCTTGAATACGTCAATCACCTCGTTCCCATCAATAAAACCCAAATCATGTAACTGACCGCCACTTGTAGGATAAAAATGGGTTTTGTCCAGGATTACTTTATTGTCAATGATTTTGATAATTTTGGTTTTAAATTTATTATGCTTATAATCCTCAAAATACATTGCCTTTGTTTCCGGGATATTGCTTAAATCAAGCTTTTCTTCTTTCTTTGTGGCATGCTCCTGCTCTTCTTTTGCATGAAGCTCCGCAACTCGTGCATAGAAATTCTCCGGAACATAGATTTTTTTGCCAAGCTTTAATACCTCTTCTTTTACAATTTCAGGGGTAATTCCATAGCTGTCATACAAAAGCAATAACCTTTTTTCAGTAATATCTTCTTGAATCAGCTTGGAAATCATCGAATGGGTTTTTTGCTTTGTCGATTCATACTTGCTTTTTTCTACTTCAAGAATTTTTTCAACTTCATCAAGATTCTCGCTAAGCTCCGGAAATAAGGGTTTAAGATATTCTGCATGCCACCTGCAAACATCAGGAAGGCAAACATTCCATTTGTATTTATCAATAAAAGACAAAGCCCTTCGCAGAATAACCCTTAGGTTATATCCACCTCCTACATTGCTTGGCAATGCCCCATCGCTTAAAGCAACCAATAACGCTCTGGAATGCTCTGCAATTGAGTAAATCGCAGCCAATTCAAGTATTTTTTCTCTCAGCTCTTTTACACCAACACCAACTTTTCTGGCAACATCATCCCACACTTTATCAATATCCTCGACTTCATCGACATTTAAATAAGAAGAATATGGCAAAAATCTCTTCATCAAATCCTCATCGAGCTTTATCCCTGTTATAGAGTAGAGATTTTTGCATACTGTCGGAAACGTTGTTTCATAGCTTGTTGATTTTCCTTGGGTGAACCATGCATTTCTTTCATGACCCATCCCCATATCAAGCACTTTTAAATTAAGTTCCTTATGCCCTGCTGGCGTTTGCTCAAACATCATGTAAACCTGATTGCCCAATTCAAGCCCTCTTGAAAAATATTCCATGCAAGGGCCAAAGTTCCCGCCGCCAGCCCATGCATCTTCATGAAATTTTATCTCTTCATTTTTTAGCCCAAGCCCCTCTTTTAACCAATTATGTATATCTGTGAAGTATCTTGCTTGATTCCAATCTTGCGGTTTCATAAAAGCGTGCTGCCCAATCATCACAAAAGCGCAATAATGTGCGCCGGTAATTCCTATGTTATCAATGTCATTAAATCGCAAACACATCTGCGGAACCACTAGAGGATTTGCAGGCGGCTCAACTTCGCCGCTGACAACATATGGCTGAAAATCATAAATTGATGCCTGCACGAAATCAGTGTCATCGCGCCATCGAGCTACCACAGGAAATCTTTTTATTGGGGTGTAGCCCCATTTCTTGAACAATCTTGAAAATTCATTCCAAACGCCTATATAATCGAGCTGTTTTGTTGCAGGTGTATTGCCAATAAACCTGAAACCGCCTGAGCAAGAAGGGTTTCCACAAACATTATCATTTGTCACAGACCAATAAAAAGTGCCGCATTTAATGCATTTTTTTCTGCTAAAACCTTCTGCTTTAAGCACAGAAGTAGCATAATATTTATCTGGCTCTCTTGATGATTTTTCCTTAAAGTCTTTTTTTATTTCTTTATCGGTTGGCATATCAATATAGCAAATAATAAAGTTATTAAAAAGTTATTGGTTTTGATTATAAAGAACTGATACTTACTTTTTTCGGTATTAGTGCTAATCACTTACAATAAGAATCAAAATAAAAACATTTATAAGGTCGTAAAATAAACTTTATTCGATGAATCTCAATCGTGTCAAAATTTTAATAGTATTTATTTTACTTATCATAACACTCAGTAATTGCGGAAAGAAGAATGTTTCTGTAACTGATACTTCTTCTTGTGATAAGCTATTCAGCGATAATGAAGCTAATAAATATGCATGTTACTCTATATCAGCTATAAGCAAAAAGGATGTAACTGTTTGTGATAAGATTCCAGAGGGAAAATCTTCTAGAGATTCGTGGAAACAAACATGGAAAGATGACTGTTATAGTAAAGTAGCCAGTGCATTAAAAGATATATCAATTTGTGAAAAAATCAAAACTCAATTAAATAAAGATAATTGCTATAAAGATGTAGCCACAACAGAAAAAAGTTCTGATCAACCAACGAATGAAGATGATATACCAATTTTTGGTATCTCCAACCAAGACCTTAAATTCTTTGATACTGCTGTTAAAAATCAAGATGTCTTAACCTGTGATAAAATTAAAAGTTTAAGCCTGAGGGGTTCATGCTACAAAAATATTTCTGTAGAAAAAAGCGACCTATTGATGTGTGATAAGATTGAAAGCTCGGAATATAAAGACTTATGCTACAGTGATATTGGAGTAAGAAAAAAAGATATTTCTATATGCAACAAGATTGCAGACCAAGATTCAAAAAATGAGTGCTCTGCTGTCATTAACAATGAGATTAGGCTTTGTGATAAGATAATAAAGAGAGGTTACAGAGAATCATGCTTTGCTAGAATAACTATTTCACCAGAAGATCTCTCAATTTGCGAAAAAGGTGACAAAACTTTAACTGACTGGTGTTATAGGGATATAGGAATAGGCAGACACGATCCGTCAATATGTGAAAAAATTCAAAATCAATTTACAAGAGAGAAGTGTATAAAAGATGCAAAATCTTCAATATAAACAGAAAACAATTGCATTATTGTCATTACTACTTCTTTTAGTATTACCTGGCTGCGCTAAGGACATTACAAACGAAGAAGCAGAGAAAATTGCAAAAGAGTATATTATATCAAAAATTGGCCAGCCAACACCAGAAGAACCTTTAATAATTGCAAACACATTTTTGCAAGATGATGAATGGCATGTCCAATTAAGTATTGGTGATGATAGAGGCACAGTTATCTTAAACAAAAAAGGTAAGGTTGTTAAAATTGAAGAGAATCAATGGATTTGATGCAAGAAACAGAACATTATTAATTATTGCATCTATAATTTTAATTCTTCTTGCATTTGGTTGTATAAGAGCCTCCAAAACGTCTTGCGTCAATCAATGTTCTGAAAATGGTTTGAAGAAATGTTTCAATAAAGGATATCAGACTTGTGGCAATTATGACTCTGATTCATGTTTAGAATGGAGTTCTGTAAATAATTGTCCTCAGGGTTTATTTTGTCAAGATGGTCAATGTGTTAAAATTGAGCTTAAGAGTGCTTCGATATTGGAAGTTCCCATTCCAAAAGACTTTTATTGTTTTTTACAAGAAAATGGAAATAAGCCAGAATGTTCACGATATTATAAAGAAGAGTGGGGCGGGGATAGATTTCTAAAAGTTTTGGCATGCCAAGCATATTACAATCCTGTGTGTGGCAGAGATGGCTTGTTTTACCCTTCTGCTTGTTGGGCAGAGCACTTAGGTACTTCTGTTGCTTCGTATGGTCATTGTAACTCTTTAAAGCAATTCATTAGTGATATGTGGCTTACAAAGAAACAATTCGGCAACAGTTTTTATATCCCTTCCCCAAACATAGAATTTAGTTATTTTGGTAGTGGCTTAGAGGGATGGAAAAATGGTGTGTTTTTAAGGTCAACATTCTGGAGGAACACAACAGGTTATTCTATAATGGATTTTAATATTAAAACTAATTATGGTGAGCAAATGTCTACCTCTACCTCTAGTCATATTATCTTCTTACCAGTTATTGGCAATAAACCAAAGGTATTATTGGTGTATCTCATGTTTGACAATGCCTATCCTGAACAAGTTTTGCTAGACTGGACGCAAATTTATTCAAGATTGTTGAATGATTATATCAGAAAAAAGCAAAAAGTTTCAAATGCTATACAGTATGATTTTATACCACTTGTTATTAATCCCGTTGGACTGGAAGGTTTTAACAATTTTCGTGATGAAGATAAGCAAAAAATATATAATCTAGCCATTCAAAGATTAAATCAAAGAGATTTTGAAGTTTTCATTGTTGTTCCGGTAAAAATTAGAGGATTTGGTGGACTTTATGGTTTTTGGAATAATATGGAATATATTGAAGCACCCCTAACACCTCCAGAACCTTATTCTACTTCGGATAAAAAAGCTGGATTAGACGCCTTGGCTGCTTTTCATGATATGTTCGGAACTATAAGTCATGAAATTCTGCATGCTGTAGGCTTACCAGGAGATCATATTTCCATGGGTTATGGTACAGTATATCTAGATATATTAGGTCAAAATGTTGACAAATTGACTGGAAAGGAAAAGGAAGATGTTACTCGATGCGATTTCTTAGGGGCTTCACCAGATTACTACGCTGTAGAATTACCTTCTAATCTAAAAATACGAGTTAGTCAAGAGCCAGAGGGATTTGGATTGATTAAAGAAGAAAGTCCTAGCGGAAACTGCTTAAGCGGTCTTCATAATAATGAACGCCTTAAAGATTATGATAATGATGGTGAATATGAAATTATGTACAAGAACAATTTAATTGGAATAGAACTACAAAGATCCTTAGGATGGATTGATGTCGATGGGGATAATGTTGCCGAGATACAAGACAAAAATGCTTATGGAGGATGGAAAGAAATTGGAGATGATACTAAACTAATTGAAGGCATATGGAGAGAAACTGTAAGCCAAACTTCATCTAAATTTGAGCCCTTAGAAGAAATAAATATAGATAACTGCAAATTTGAGAAAATTCTTCTAGAAGATAAAACAGAAGGACTAGTACCATTAAATTGTGCAGAATTCAATTTTGATATTGTAAACTTATATAAGGATGTAAAATATAATTGGCAACTTGTCCAAAAAGATTATGGCACTGTTCTTCTACCAAGACTAAACTGAAAGTTATTACAGTTATTTTTTTAAAACTAAAATTTTCTAGATATTTTAAGCACTTTAAAGAAGTTATTTACCACCTGATTAAAGCTTCATTACTTTCTAGAGGAATAATCTTAACTTCTGTATGTTTTCCTTGTGTTAATTCAGAAGGCAACCTAAAAATATAATTGTTGCCATCAAAACTTAAGCGCCTCTTGAAGCTAAAAGAATCCTCTGATAATAACCTATTTATAACCAATGCTCTGTCTAATTCAATTCATAAAATATAAATAATCAAAAACTAATGTCATAAAAATGACAAAAATAGCCTTAATATCCGACATCCACTCCAATTTAGAAGCATTTAAAGCAGTTTTAAATGAAATTAAAAAAGCAAAAATAAGGAAGATTTTTTGTTTAGGTGATATAGTGGGTTATGGCAGTTCGCCGAATGAGTGTATAGCTTTAATTAGGAAAAACAAAATAAAATCTGTAATGGGCAATCATGACTGTGAAGCAATAAATCTTCAAAGTGCGGAATGGTTTAACCAAGTTGCTAGAGATGCAATTTTATGGACCCATAAGCAATTAACCGAGGCAAATAAAAAATTTCTTAAAAGCCTGCCTACTCATTTAAAGTTTGAAAATATATTTATGGTTCATGGCTCCCCAAGGGATTATATTTATGAATATATTTTTCCTGATACAGACGAGTCTGATTTTAGAGAATTTTTCGCTATTACTAAAAAACAAGTACTTGCGATAGGCCATTTACATACACAATTCATTAAAAAATTCAATAACAAATTAATAATTAATCCCGGCTCTGTTGGACAGCCTCGCGATTTAAATCCAAAAGCTGCTTTTTGTTTATTTGACACAAAAACTTTAAAAGTTGATTTAAAAAGAATTAAGTATAACATCGATAAAGCAGCAAATAAGATTTTTAAAGCAGGTTTGCCAAAGTTTTTAGCAGATAGGTTATATTTAGGAGGGTAAGATGCACTTCAAAGACCGTCATGAAGCCGGAATTAAACTAGCAGAACAATTAAAAAAATACAAAAACCATAAAGATGTTATAGTGCTAGCAATTCCTAGAGGTGGCGTTGCGGTTGGCTATGAAATTGCAAAAGCCCTAGATGTGGAATTAGATATCATTGTTACGAAAAAGATTGGGTTGCCGGGCGACGAAGAATTCGCAATCGGCTCTGTTGGCCCTGATAAAAAAGCAATACTTAATGAAGAGACTGTAAGGATTTATAATATCTCGAATGAGTACATAAATGAGCAGAAAAAGCAAATCATCAAAGAAATAGAGCGACGATACAAATTATATAAAGGAAAATTTAAATTGCAAAATTTAAAAAATAAAATAGTCATTTTGACAGACGACGGCATTGCAACTGGCTTTACAACAAAAGCTGCAATTAGCTACATTGAATCCCAAAAGCCTAAAAGAATAATTTTAGCAGTTCCTGTTTCTCCAGCAGACTTCGGCAGGGAAATCAAAAAACAAGTTGATGAATTTGTTTGCCTGCATTCGACAAACTTGTTTTTTTCTATTAGCCAGTTTTATGATAGCTTTCCGCAATTAGACGATGCGGAAGTTAAGAATTATCTTAGATATACAAATGATAAAAGTAAATAAAGAGATAGGAATTAGAGATTAAATTATGGGGCACAAATCTATGCCTTGGCACCATTTCCATAACTCTTAAAACTTTTTCATTGTATAGCTATCTCTTGCCTGCATATGGTTTTTTATCATGCGCTTTCTTGCTGGATAAAACTTGTCAGTTTGATTTTGAGGAGTACCGAAGGAATACAAAGCTTACTCAAGATTGATTTGGTTTTCCATATAAAAGAAAACTATTTATACTTATTAATTAATTGAAAGAAGGAAATGGCAAATGCCCTGCTTGTGACATTAATTGCGCTGCTTCTTGCATATTTAATCTCGGAAATTTTTAGGTATTTCAGTCTTCCCAGGGTGATTGGTCAGATATTAGCTGGAATTATATTGGGCATTCCAATTATCAAAAATTGGCTTTTTACAAGTGAGATATTATCAGTTTTTTCATATATTACAAACATAGGAATTATACTGCTATTCTTTTTTATAGGGCTGGAGATAAACCTAAACCAATTCAGGAGAAATTTTAGAGAATCTTCATTAATATCAATTTTTAATACATTGATTCCATTAACCACAGCCTTTCTTGCGGGCAAATATTTATTTCATTTCAATAACATCACATCTTTGATTCTGGGCATTTCAGTTTCAGTGAGTTCTCAGGCCATCTCATTGGATATTCTGGAAGAGATGAAACTCTTGAAGAGCAGAATAAGCAATCTTATAATCGCTTCAGGAACAGTTGACGATGTGTTTGAGTTGCTGCTTATCAGCTTTCTTTTGGTAATCTTTCATTCAACAACGCTAGGCCAGGCAAGTTTTCAAAAATTAATTGTCAACATTGTGGGTTTTGTGTTGCTGGTTATGATGATTAAAATCTTATTAATACCCTTCGCTTTAAGAATTTTTGAAAAAGAAAAGTCGCAGGCAAATCTCTTCATGGGCGCCCTTATAATTGTGCTTTCGATGGCCTACCTGTCAGAACTTTTTGGAGTCAGCTCATTGATTGGTGCATTGATCGCAGGAATTATGGTAAGGCATACACTCCTTTCAGGAACTGAGCGAAAGCCATGGAGAAAAAACGAAATTTCTCATTCCATACACATAATATCCTTTGGTTTTTTGATACCATTATTTTTTGTCAATGTCGGTCTTAACACGAGCATAGTTTCTATTCCTTCCAATATTTTGCTGGTTTCAGTTCTGCTTGGCATTGATATTTTAGGCACTTTGGTCGGCACAGTTATAGGCGTTATACTCAGCAAAGGAACCTTAGCTGAAGGCTTGATTATTGGGTTTGGAGTGATGCCGAAAGGCGATACAGAAGTGGTCATAGCGACGCTTGCCCTCAATAATGGATTGATAAGCGTAGATGTCTTCACAATTATAATCGCAGTCGCTTTGTTAAGCACATTTCTAGCTCCGATAATATTCAAGCTATTAATAAAAAAATATTCAGAAAGTGGAAATTAGCAAACAAATTTATAGTGTCTTATAAACCATATCATTAGCCCGTACTGGTTCTTCAACTTTTATGCCAATTGACTGGCTGGGTTCTGCTATCTGTATTTTTTCATGCTCAATCTGCATAGAACTTACTTTCTGCTTGAAATCAGTTGTGTGCCCCTTAATGCGTATTTCATCTCCAACTTTAATGCTGCCACTTGTTACTTCTATTACAGCAACGCCTATTTTGGAAAAGTAATGAGTTATTTTTCCAACCTGCATTTCCTCTGCTTCTTCCATGGTTCATCCCAAAAAGATTATTAAGAACAAAGGAGTATATAAATTTAGCGGCTTTAATTGATATTTTGTTATTACTAAAAAATAGATAAATTTAAAAATAATCTTTCTTTTCCAGTAGAGGTTATGTCACACGAAAGTTTGGATTCATTAGCAACGAACTATGCAATAGGTGAGTATCGTGCGTTCCACATTCAAAAACACTCGCCAAAAGGTAAAAAAAAAGTTCTGTGGAGGACGACCCAACAATACCATGGCGATACGCAGTAAGCTATGTTTTTAGTTTAGGCACATCAAGACCTGAGCTTGCTAGAACAATTCTTGGTGAAGATGCTTACAATTCTTACCAAAGATTAATGAAGGATAAAACCCAGGGGATTCCTGAGGAATTAGTTCCCTATACCGCCAGAATTAAAATGTATGATGGTGTAAATAAAAAGCAGAGAAAATTTTCCAACTGGAAACCTGAAAAAAAAGCAGAATATATAAAATCTAGAACTGGTGGAAAACCCTTAAATACGCATGACAGGGATAAATTGGTAGCTGCTGCAATTGTAGACATATTTTTTAAAGATAGAATTGGAACGATTAAATTTCCATAAAAGTTCTCTATAATAACCACTAAGAATTTAACTTGCTCAGCAGGTTGTCCTAAAAGCCTCTTTGTAGTTATCTGAAATCGGTGGAAATGTTTATAAATCCCATAGGTAAGTGAATAAGTTATGAGTTTTCTCTTAGAAAAAACTGAAACCAAGAGGGAGAATATATATAAAATTAATCCTAAGCTGTGGTATGGCACTGGTTTACCATTATTTGTTTTTGTAATTATTGCAGCAATATTTAATAAGACATCAAAAATATGGATGGTCGCTGTTCTTAGTGTATATGTTTGGCTTGTTATTGTTGCGATAGGATGTTTTCCTATTTGGTGGGCTTATTTAAGCGGCAAAGAAACTATCACTCGGGAAAGAAAGGGTTGGTTGATGAGCAATACAATATGGAAAATAAAGAAGTGATTTGAAGGTGGTGTGAGGTTATAACCCCTCTAAAAACATCTTATAATTTTCACTATTTCTTATTGCATTAATCAACTTGGCATCAGGTTCTCTTGGCTGCGTCATCTCTTCTGGCGATAAAATTTTGCTTAAAGCATATTCATCAATTAATTTATATTTTAGAATTATTTCTTTTATAGAAGAATTGTTTTTTAATGCTTCCTTTACAATCTTTGATGTTGCTTGATAACCTATGTAAGGATTTAATGCGGTTGCTATTGCTGTGCTTTTGTCGAGCAGTTCTTTGCATCTATTCTCATTTGCCATTATGCCGTCAATACAAGATTCCCTAAACATCTTTAAGGCGCTTATCAGGATTTTCATTGACTGCAATATATTGTGAGCGATTACTGGGCACATGACGTTTAATTCTAAAATGCCGTATTGAGCTGCCAGCTCCACGCTTTTGTCCTTGCCCATTACATCAATGCACACCATGATAACGCACTCTGGGATGCTTGGATTTATCTTGCCTGGCATTATGGAAGATCCAGGCTCTACATCGGGCAGCATGATTTCTGCAATGCCTGCCTTTGGACCTGAATTTAGGATGCTTAGGTTATTCGCAATTCTCGCTAAATCAATAGCTAGCATCTTTAAAGAGCTTGAAAAGGATACAAAACAATTATAGTTCTGCGTCAATTCAATCATATTTTTTGTAGTTTGTAAATCCAACATTATCAGTTCATTTAATTTCCTGACAATTGCTTCATGAAAATTTGGATGCGTATTTATCCCCGTTCCGATTGCTGTGCCTCCGATTCCCAGCTCCTTTAAATCATTACTCAAGATTATCATTCTGCTAACGTCTTTTGCGATTGAAACAGCATAACTCTCAAATTCTTGTCCAAGAGTTATTGGCACTGCATCTTCCCAATGAGTCCTGCCTACTTTTAGTATAGATTTGAATTCTTCGGCTTTCTTTTTCAGCGACACTTCAAGCTTTTTTGTCTCGGCAATTAAATCTTTTAATAAGATTAATATTGCAATTTTTGTTGCTGTGGGGATTACATCATTTGTGCTTTGCGCCATATTTACATGATTATTTGGGTTCACAATATACTGGCCAAGGTTTCCTCCGAGCAATTCTGTTGACCTGTTTGCAATTACTTCATTACAATTCATATTGAATGGTGTGCCCGCTCCGGCTTGATAAACATCCAGAACAAAATAGGAATCAAATTTTCCTCCTATGACTTCGTCAGCAACTTTAACAATTGCATTGCCGATTTTTTCATCCAGTTGTTTAAGCTCCATATTTGCCAACGCAGCAGCTTTTTTAATTGCTGCAAGTGCCATAAGAAATTCTTTATGGGCTTTAATGCCGCTTATTTGAAAATTAATCCTTGCTCTTTGAGTAAAAGCCCCATAATAGGAATCAGCAGGTACATTCACTTCCCCCATAACATCTTTTTCAACCCTGAATTCCACAAAATCACCATTCAATACTATTAACTGCTCTCTGCACAACTTCGCTTAGCGCTGGATGAATATGGACAGTTTCTCTTATTGCATCAACCGTTAATCCTGCTTTCATTGCAACAATAACTTCATGAATAAGGGTTGAAGCATCTGTGCCAAGAATGTGGCAGCCCAATATTTTTCTTGTTTTTCTATCGGAAAAAATTTTTACGAAGCCATTATTATCCTGCAGTGCAATTCCCATGCCTGTTTTGTTGTAGTAATGCTTACCCGTCACATAATCAATTTTTTGCTGTTTTAAGTCCTGCTCCCGCATTCCAACCCCTGCAATTTGCGGAGAAGAAAATATTGCATGCGGCATTGCAGTGTAGTCGACTGGCGCCCTTTGGTTTAAAACAGCATTGTTATAAACATATTGCGCTTCCAAATTTGCGCTGTGCTTGAAAAGGTATTTTCCGGCAATGTCTCCCAATGCCCAAATATTTTTTGCCGTTGTTTCCAAGTATTCATTTGTTTTTATAAATCCTTTATTGTCAATTTCAATTCCAGATTTGCTTAAATCCAAAGTGTCAGAATTTGGAATTCTGCCGGTCGCAACCAATAGCGCATCAGAAGATAAAGTTTTGTGCTTCTTGGCATTTTTTGCTACGACAAGAAATTTTTTCTTTTTCTTATGAACTTTAATTGCGTCAAATTCAGTCAAAACATTGTACTTTTTTCTGAATATTTCAGTGAACTTTATTGAAATTTCCTCGTCTTCATTTGGCACTAGCAGTTTACCCCTTTGGATTATTGCTATCTCTGTTCCCAAAGAGCCGTAAAAATGCGCAAGCTCTGCTGCAATATAGCCTCCACCCATAATAGTCATTGTCTTAGGCTGTTTTTTCAGCCTCAATGCCTCGTCGCTTGTTATGAAATCAACAGCATCTAATCCTTCAATTTTTGGGATTAGCGGCCTTGTGCCTGCTGCGATAATAACTTTGTCTCCTTTGATAGTTTCTTTTCCAACCCGCAGGGTTCTGTCTCCGATAAATTTAGCCTCAACCTTGAATAATGCGGTATTTTTATCCTCTGCAACCCCTTCTTCAATTTCGCTTGCATCCCTATCCACAATTTTTGACGCTCTCGATGTTATACTTTTGAAATCAACTGAAGAAATTCTTGATTTTATTCCAAAATTTTTAGACCTTGATATTAATTCTGCGACATCTGCACTCTCTATAAGAATTTTTGATGGTATGCAACCCCTATTCAAGCATGTGCCGCCCATAGGGCCTTTTTCAACAACAGCCACCTTTAATCCCTTGCTGGAAGCAGCCGAAGATATGTTTAGTCCGGAGCCTGCCCCTATCACAATTAAGTCAAATGACTGCATGAAACTACAATTAATAGGTTATTTTTATAGTTTTGCTCTAACCTAAACTGCTCTCAATAAGTTTATAAATACTTCGCCACTACTCCAAAATTAATAAAGGTAGAATCAATGAAAAAAAGGCCACATTTGGGAAGTTTTCTTGTATTGTCGGCCTTCATATTACTCATATTTTCTATTAATGCATCGGCTCGTGAATCAGAGCAATACGTCCCAGGACAGGTCATTGTTAAGTTAAAGGATAACAATATTAATCTCAAGGAGTTATCTAATGAAGCGGAAAAATCTCATGATGGTTTAGAGTCACTTAAGACCAAATACAAACTGGCTTCTATGAAAAAATTAAGTGTTGTAAGCGACAATCCTCCAGCTCCTCGAATTCAAAACAGTAGGGCACAAGCTAATATTGAGTCATTCAGGAACTGGGGATTGGACAGAATTTATCTATTGTCCATGAAAGATGACGCAGACATGCATACTGTCATTAGAGAATTAAGTAACAACCCTGCAGTTGAATATGCAGAGCCAAACTATATAGTCCGCATTAATGCCGTGCCAAATGATCCAAATTTTGGCCTTTTATATGGTCTTCACAACACAGGCCAAACAGGCGGCACAGTTGATGCCGATATTGACGCTCCTGAAGCATGGGACATTCAAACTGGTAGCAACAATGTGGTTGTTGCTGTGATTGATACAGGTGTTGATTACAGTCATAGTGACTTGTCAGCAAATATGTGGGCAAATGCTGGCGAGATTCCAAATAATGGTCTTGATGATGATAGCAATGGATATATTGATGATTTTAGAGGATGGGATTTTGTTAATATTGATAATAATCCAATGGACGACAATGGGCATGGAACTCATGTTTCAGGAACAATCGGTGCAATTGGTGACAACGGATTTGGTGTTGCCGGCGTAAACTGGAGAGTCAAAATAATGCCTCTCAAATTCCTAGACGCTGGAGGCTTCGGCTCAAGTGCAGATGCTGTTTTGGCTATTCAGTATGCAACTCTTATGGGAGCAAACATCATGAGCAACAGCTGGGGCGGCGGAGGTTATTCTCAAACTTTGAAAAACGCAATAAGTGCCGCAAACGATGCCGGCATTTTGTTTGTTGCAGCAGCAGGCAATTCAAACAATAATAATGATATAAATCCAATTTATCCGTAAAATAATTTGAGCGCCTATCCACCAGTCAATAGACATGGTGGCATTACGGCG
>JBBSVT010000098.1:0-8906 GCA_038046685.1 Nanobdellota archaeon | reverse complement strand
GAAATTTAATTTCTGGGATAAAAATCACTGAAAATATGAATATCCACGCAACGCCGTGTAGCAAGAATTGAATGATAAGTTACCTAGCACCTTTTAACGCATTTAGAAATTTATAAGAAGAATATTCGTTTTCAATCCCTCTCAAAATTTCTATAATCTTTATTGCTATCCCATCTTTGTATCTTATAGGTATTCTGTTGCTATACCCAGGACGTGTGTGAGTTGTTGCCGAATACAATACAAGTTCCTGCCCAAAATGTAATTCATTTGCGATAGTAAGAAGCTCCAAATGGGTGCTGGTATCCCTCACCATAATAGAGACTTTTGCTTGTTGTGCATGTTTAGCCCTTGTGTAAATTTCAGGTGGGGTAATTCCATTTTTTCTGTACAATTCTAATAAACAATTCCTGCATCTTTCGGCTCTCCCTAGCGAGTCTGTTGTTCCCTCAAAATCCATGTAGATAGGTCCATTTAATTTATCTCTTTCCATAAGCTCCTTGAGTACCCTATCTAAGAATACTCCTTCTGGAACAATAACCCCATCAACATCAGGGACAGACTTTAAGAAAGCTTCAATTGTGTACATCCAAGGATCTTGGCCTCTACCATTAAGAGACTTTTTCAGCAAACAAAATTGAGGTATTATAACTACAACAAATTGCCTAGGAGCTATTTCATAAACTGCCTGTCTTAATAATTTAGAATATCTTAATACACGTTCACCTAATGAAAAATCCAATCCCTTATTAGAAGAATCATCAACTACCCATTGTTCAAATAAGCCTCTGCCTTGTTGCATATTCATCAAGATTAAGTTTGATTTATAAGCTCCAGAAACTATTGTTGGGGATACGTCTTGCCGACTGGGAGTTTTATCAAAATCTAGTTGTGCAAGATTGGTGTAAATATTGTTTTCATTAAGTTTTGCCTCGCTGCTTCCTGCTTGCCACTGTGGACCTGTTTTTTGGATAAGTACAATTTCTCCACGTTCTCTCAATGCCCGGGCGAATGTTTTCTTTTCCACTTCTATTTTTGCCGACATAATTGGGTCTTCGCCACCGTATATAACAGTGTGACCGGCATCTCGATAGGGATAGACACCACCGGAAATCATTTGTTCCAATTCTAACTTGTATCTTTTCTGTGGTTGTATAAGTCCTTCACTTATAGAGAACCATGTGCTTTTCGCAACTCCGGCAACTGAAATAATTCCTGCTGGGCCCAAAATGGGGACCTTATCATAAATACCCCAAAGGAGTTGTATGAATGGGGGGCTATTATTAAAAGCGTTCATTATCTGTGATACCTTAACTGGCGTATTATTGTTTAAAAAATTGTATAAGCCATGATAAATACTCGATGGATCATCCCCGTAAGTTGCTATCTGGTAACTAATTGCTCCAAGTGAAAGTGAACTGATAAATTGAAGCAAGTTTGTAAGTGAGAATCTTCTAATAAAATCTTCAATTGTAGGCTTTTCTAAATTTGCGCCTTCTAATAATCTTGCCCTGTTAATTTCAGAAACCTCAGGCAAACTAGAAGAAATTTCTACTAGAGTTTGGTCTTGTAATTTTTTAAATTCTCTTCTTAAGATTGAATCAACTGTTTTTGGGTCACGAGTGAGCCATTTATTACCGCTCGCATCAATTTTTTTAACCTTTTTTCGTTCAAGCTTAGTCATACCCTATAGAAAGAAGGAATGCTTTAAATCTTTATACTTAATAAAACCCCAGCAAAGCCTCTTGCGAGGCCCTGCTAGGGAAAAAGAGGTGATATTCAACTTCAAAAAGCAATAAATATAATCCCCAACATTATGTTACCACTACATAATAGAACTAGTATTTAAATCTTTCGGTTGTTTAACTATTTGTGAGTGGTGCAAATACTTAAAGATACTCTTAAATATCACATTTTGTTTCATTTATGTATGTCAAAAAAGTCAAAGCCAAAGGAAAAATTCAAAACATGGGGAGATGTGTTTGACCAATCTACTCAAAGAACAGTTTACAAGCTTATAACAAGAGGACATTTTGAGGGTTTGGAAAGCCCCATATCGATCGGCAAGGAAAGCAATGTGTTCTCTGCATTAAGGAAAAACGGAACAAAAGTCATTGTTAAGATTTATCGCTTGGAAACATGCGATTTCAACAGAATGTATGACTATATCAAAGACGACCCAAGATTCACATATCCAAAAAAAGGCAAAAGAAATATAGTGTTCCTATGGGTTCAGAGAGAGTACAGAAACTTATTAAAAGCACGCCAAGCAAACATAAGTGTGCCAACACCATTCACATTCCTTAAGAATGTATTGGTGCTGGAATATATTGGGGATGAATATGCGATAGCGCCAAAACTTAAAGACGCTTGCCCAAAGAATCCAGAAGAGTTTTTTCATAAAATTGTCGCAAATATGAAAAAACTCCATAAAGCGGGGCTTGTCCATTCTGACTTATCAGCGTTCAACATATTGAACTTTAATGAAAAGCCAGTTTTTATTGATTTTTCGCAGTGCACAATGCAAGAAAGCTCGCAGGCAAATGAGTATCTGGAAAGAGATGTGAGGAATATTTGTAATTATTTCAAGAAGGTAGGCTTAGAGGTTGATGCATCAAAAGTTAAAGAAGAAATTATAGGGTGACTATATGGACAAAAATATTAAAATACCATCGAAATCAATAACCTTAAAAATCATTTAACTTTTCACAGTACAATATGGTTGAATATTCCTATGAATTAAAGGTGCCTAAGAACAGAGTGGCTGTTATAATTGGCAAAGAAGGGAGCATTAAAAAAGAGATAGAGGAAACGACAAGCACTAAGCTGAAGATAGACTCAAAAGAGGGTGATGTGTTTGTCTCAGGAGAAGATGCCCTTGGATTGTACACTGCAAGAGAGATAATAAAGGCAATAGGCCGCGGCTTCAATCCAGATATTGCAAAGCTTTTGCTTAAGCAAGATTATATTTTTGAGGTTGTAGACCTGAGTGAGTATGTAGGCAAATCAAAAGAGGCTATGCTTCGTCTGAAAGGCAGAGTTATTGGCAAGGAAGGAAAGTCACGAAGAATTATAGAAGAACTGACAGAAAGCAAGATTTCTGTTTTTGGAAAGACAATAAGTATAATCGGCTTGCCAGAGTCAGCTGCAAATGCCAAGCAAGCTGTTGAATTTTTGTTACGCGGCTCAGCGCACTCAAATGTATACAGGTGGCTTGAAAGAAAAAGAAGGGGCCTAAATAGAAGTGCAATTATGGAGTTGTGAATGGCAAAGCAGGAATTAGCAGAAACAAAAGAAACGCCAATAGCATATGAATTGGCCAAAAGGCAAAAGGAAATTTCAGTATCGGAATTCTTTACAAAAAACAGGCATCTTCTTGGCTTTGACAACAAGAGAAAAGCGCTATTAATGACTGTCAAAGAAGCAGTGGATAACAGCCTGGATGCATGCGAAGAAGCAAAGGTATTGCCAGAAGTGAATGTTGAGATTATCCAGATGGCGGAATTCAAATACAAAGTCATTGTTGAGGACAATGGTCCCGGCATTATAAAGAAACAAATACCCAATATTTTTGCAAAATTGCTATACGGCAGCAAATTCCATACATTGAAGCAGGCTCGCGGCCAGCAGGGAATCGGAATAAGCGCTGCTGTTTTGTATGCACAGTTAACAACCGGCAAACCTGTTAAGATAACTTCCAGAATATCAAAAAAAGAGCCAGCACTCTATTACGAATTAAACATAGATACGCAGAATAATAAACCGGTAATTGCAAAGGAAGAAACAATTGAATGGGCCAAAGAGCATGGCACAAAGGTTGAGGTTGATTTGGAAGCGGAATTCATCAAGGGTGTCCAATCAGTTGACGAATATTTAAAGCAAACAGCAGTTATAAATCCGCATGTTACTATTATATATACAAACCCAAAGTCGGAGCAGGTGATTTATGCGAGAGCAACGGACAAGCTTCCTGATGAGCCAAAGGAGGTAAAGCCCCATCCTTATGGTATTGAGCTTGGAATGCTGATAGATAAGCTGAGATGGACAGAATCAAGGACTTTGCAGAGTTTTTTAACATCAGAGTTTTCAAGGGTAGGCTCAGGTACAGCAAAAGAAATATGCGAGCATGCAGCAGTATTGCCAAACACAAAGCCCAGCTTAGTAAGCAGAGACACAGCAGAAAAATTGCTGCAGGGCATTCAAAAAACAAAAATAATTGCTCCGCCAACAGACTGCTTAAGCCCGATTGGAGAAGAGCTGCTTGAAAAAGGCCTAAGAAAAGAAATCAAAGCTGAGTTTTATTGTGGTACAACAAGGCCTCCTGCAGTTTACAGGGGCAATCCTTTTATCTTGGAGTGCGGAATAGCCTTTGGCGGGGAAATCCCAAAAGATGAGAAAGCCAATATTCTGAGATTTGCTAATAGGGTTCCTTTGTTGTACCAAGAAGGAGCCTGCTCAATTACAAGGTCAATAATGGAAACAAACTGGAAGCCTTATGGCTTGCAGCAAAGCGGTGATTCAATCCCATTGGGACAGGCTGTTATAGTTGTGCACATGGCTTCTGTATGGGTTCCATTCACAAGCGAAAGCAAGGAAGCAATTGCACATTATCCGGAAATAATCAAAGAGATTAAGTTAGCATTGCAGGAATGTGGCAGAATGCTTGGAACTTATGTCAGGAAGAAATTCAAGATTTCAGAGCAGATTGAAAGAGCCAATATGTTTGAAAAATACATTCCAGAAGTTGCAGACTCTTTGTCAAGTTTAACAAAAGAAAAAAAGGAAAGAATACTGCAAGGATTGCAAAAAATGCTCGTCAAACCCGAAATAAAGAAAGAGATTGTTGAGGAAGACGCTGATGATAAGCTGTATAAGATGGAGTTTTTGAAGAAAGGGCAAGAGCAAGAAAAAGTGATAGATGACGATTGAACGGTTTTAAAGTATATTATCGAAATGAAAAAATCAGACACTAAATCAATTAGAGAACTAGAATCGCTTGGAAGAAAGCTTGTTGCTGACATAGACAAGGGCAAGAACCCAACAATTGAATTTAGTTTGAGGAGCCTGTCCAATATTATTTTTGACGAGAAAACAAGAACTTTGGCCTTGGGCGATAAACAACAGCAAAGAACTTTCTTTAATGTAGGGCATGCAAAAAAGTTTTTGCAGACATTAGAGATTGCAAAAGTCAGCAAAACCCTGCTTGATGTTGAAAAACACGCAAGTTTGAGGGATGTCTTCTATATGGCTAAAAGAACGATTCCAAGTTCCAACATCAATATTGTTGACGAGCAGGCTGAAAGCGACAATGCTATTGAAGATTTGGAATTAATAACGAACTGCTCACGAGAACAACTTAATATAAACGCAAATAAGATGGGCTCAGTTGCCGGCAATGTAGTAATAGAAGACTCAGGCGACACAATAAACTGGGCAAAGCTCGGAAGCGGCGGCTGGAGCATACCTTCAAACGTAGAAGAGATTGAATTCAAAGGCGTCAAGGCAAAATATGTTATATACATGGAAAAGCAGGCTGTTTGGGAAAGGCTTCACGAAGACAAGTTCTGGGAAAAGCAAAACTGCTTGATTGTGACATCACAAGGACAAACCACAAGAGGCATAAGAAGGATATTGCAGCGATTAAATGACGAGCATAAGCTCCCAATTTATGTTTTAGCTGATTTTGATCCTTGGGGTTTTTATATTTACTCAGTCTTGAAATTCGGCTCAATAAATCTTGCCCATATGTCAGGCACTATGACGCTGCAAAATGCAAGATTCCTCGGCATTACTGCTGATGACGCTGTTAATTACGACTTGAAGAAGCATTTTATCAAGTTCAAAGACGTGGATTCAACACGACTAAAGCAAATAGCTGATTATGATTGGTTCAAGAAAAACAAGGATTGGCAGCGCCAGTTTAAGATGATGAAGGATTTTGGCGCAAAGCTGGAAATACAGGCTTTATCATCAAAAGGCATAACATTTATATCTGATAAGTACTTGCCTGAAAAAATAAAGAAAGGCGAGTTTTTGGATTGAAAATAATATAAACAAAAAATGACTGATGATAAACTGGGGAAAAAAAGCAATATTCCAATCTGCTGTATCGGCTGCGTTCGATGGGAAAAATTCGGCAAGAGCTGCTGGTATTATTGGGAAGGCAAAAAACACTGCACCATGTGGACTGGCTCTTGGGACCAGATTATGATATAGTAAGTTTTTCTATTTTTGTAATCATTAAAATAGTTGAAAACTGCCAATAACAAACTATTTAAACAATAGTAAAAGCCAATTTTTCGTGCAATATATTGTAAGTCTGGAAAAATGCAATTCTTACAATCAAAAGGAAGTTGACAATTCTGTAAATAAATTAACCAAGAATCTTGGCGGGATTTCGGAATTTGTTAAAAGAGGGCAAAAGGTCCTTGTAAAGCCGAATATTGTGAAGGGAATGAAGCCAGAAGCATGCGCAACAACCCACCCTGCTGTTATTGAGGCAGTAATTAAAATTCTTAAAGAGCAAAAATGCGAAGTTTTTGTTGGAGATGATCCTTTTGCCAATGATGCAATTGAAGCATTAAAGTTATCCGGGATTTATGACATCTGCAAAAGGCAAAATGCAAAAATTGTAGTTTTTAATAGAAAAATAAATGCAAAAAATGAAAATGGAATAGTTGTTAAGGAATTTCCATTGACGCATTATTTTGATGAAGTCGATGCTGTTATTAACCTACCAAAACTAAAAACACATTCGCAGCTTTATTTCACTGGTGCTGTCAAAAACCTTTACAGCATGATGCCCGGTCCTCGGAGAGGGTTTTATCATTTGAAATATTCAAACATCGAATACTTTGCAAATATGCTGCTGGACTTGTACGATTTGCTGAGGAAAAAGGTTGTGTTGAACATCATGGACGGCATTTATGGCATGGAAGGCAATGGGCCCACAAATGGCGCTTCTAAATTTGCAGGCATATTAGGCGCTTCAGCCGACGCAATCGCTTTAGATTTTGTGATGTGCAGATTGATAGGCTTAAATGTGCAGAATTTAGCTACAATCCGCTACGCTAAAAAAAGAAAAGATTTTTTGTTTGAGCCAAGAAATATTAAAATAGCTGGAGAAAAAATTCATGACTTCAAAATTGAGCCGTTTGCCGAGGCGGAATATGCGACATTAAACATGATGCCCAAGTTTGTAAGCAAGTTTCAAGGCTATATAATGGGGCACAGTCATGAGCTGGTTTATTAACAAACTTTTATAAATAATTGATTTAATTCTTTGCCTTTATGGGCCAGTAGCTCAGCTGGACAGAGCGACAGCCTTCTAAGCTGTAGGTCCGGGGTTCAAATCCTCGCTGGCCCGCTCTAAATCGCAAAGTTTTTATATTATCGGATTAAGGAGGAGTAAATAAACAAAAGGAGGTGCAATAATGCATCAATCGTGTCATGATGGTGAATGCAGCAAATGGTGGGGCGCAAAATTTATTGTTGTGGGCGCAGTTGTGCTTGCGACAGCAGTGTACTTCCCAAAGTATATTTGGCATATGATTGGAATTTTGTTAATTGCGAAAGGAATTTTAAAGTCAGCAACACCAGTGAGTGAACAATGCCAACCGTCACCAATGAAAAAGGGTAAGAAATAGGTTTATTCAATTAAGTTTTTATAGAATGAATTTTTCTGCCGATAGTCATGAGCACAATTAAGAAAATACTAATTACAAGGCAAGGCAGAAAATTCTATGCCAAGAATCTCAATGAGGATATGCATACTCAATATGGTTTTATAAAAAAAGAAGAGCTGTGCAAAGCAAAAGAAGGGGATCTGCTGAAATCAAACACAAAGGGGGAATTCTTTATTTTTAATCCTTATTTCATTGACTTGTACAGAAAAATAAAAAGGGACGCACAAATTATCCCATTAAAGGATATTGGCGCAATAGTTGCAGAAACCGGAATAAACAAACAAAGCAGAGTGCTTGATGCCGGCTCTGGAAGCGGGGCACTGGCCTGTTTTTTGGCAAGCATAGCAAAAGAAGTAATAACATATGAAATAAGGAATGACTTTATTGAAGTTGTCAAGTCAAACATAGAATTTCTTGGGCTAAAGAATATAAAAATAAAAAAATTAGACATTTACAGGGAAATTGGCGACAAAAATATTCATGCAATTATTCTTGATTTGCCTGAACCCTGGAATGCACTTGAAAATTGCGCTAAAGCCCTAAAATTTGGCGGATTTTTAGTTTCTTACAGCCCCTCTGTACCGCAGGTTATAGATTTTGTCAATGCGGTAAGAAAAAATGAAAGCTTTGTTTATTTGAAAACATCTGAAGTAATAGAAAGAGAATGGGAAGTCGAAGAAAGAAGAGTAAGGCCAAAAAGCACTGGAATAGGACATTCTGGATTTTTGAGCTTTGCGAGGAAAGTGCGATAAAATTACATTTTTTGTTAAGTTAATTTTCCGAACGATCTCCACCTTCACCTATTGACATCATGTATTCTCCTAATTTAAGACCAGGGATCGGTTCAACTTTCCTTACATTTCTAAATATTGTAGGTCCATTAGCAAAGGCTGGCGTCGGAAGTTTTATGTCTCGACCTTCCATTGGCAGTCCACCAAGTTGTTCTACTAAAATTTCTAAATGGCCAGGACTCATTGATACTTGTAAAACACCAGTCTGTGGATTAAATCTGTATAACGTTTTTCCATTAATTTCAACACTCAGTGTTTCACCATATTCAATTGTTCCATCCGGCCGTATTCCATAACTTATGTTTCCAATGAAATGTTCTCTCATTTTAATTCCCTCCTTAATACAAGATTTCACCTCTACTTTTAGGGTTGTTAACAGGAACCGTTACCTTAATATCATTGTTCTTCTAAAATTATCTTAGAAATAACAATC
>JBBSVT010000097.1:5507-6105 GCA_038046685.1 Nanobdellota archaeon | reverse complement strand
TTTGGTGTTTTTATTGCTAAAATTAATATCATACTACTACTATTTGCTTTTTTTGAAAAAATCTGCACAACTCCAGTTATTTAAAAGAATTTATAAATCAATTTTAAGAATGAGAATACAATGAAAAAACTGATTTTTATTTTATTTTTTGTTGTGGCAATGGCAGTATTAGAAATGAATGCGATTGAGCCAGCCTCAATTTTAGTTACTGCTCCGACTTCAGGCGAAACATGGGCTCAAGGCGAGACTCATCAGATTAGCTGGCACGCTCCTTATTCAACATCTCCAATAACAATCGACCTTCACAGAAAAACAGGAGGATGCTCGCCATGTCAAACAGGAGCAAATACTTTTGTAAGGTCGCTTGCAGTTGATATTCCAAATACAGGAAGCTATCAATGGACTATTCCAAGAGATATTATTGCTGATGACTACTTTGTTTATATTTATGAGAAGAATAATCTTCCCGGAGGCGACGCCAGCGATATATCATTTAGAGTGACTGGTAGCTCGAGGATTTTCTTGATTTCTCCTAATTCAGGCGAAACATGGGCGCAAGGCGAGACTCATCAGGTTAGCTGGCATGCTCCTTATGCCA
>JBBSVT010000097.1:0-5407 GCA_038046685.1 Nanobdellota archaeon | reverse complement strand
ATTGTTTATGAATCGGATAAGCCTGTTGAAGGCGACACAAGTGACAGGTCATTCCATGTGACAGGTCAATCCACAGTGCTTGTCACAGCTCCAAATGGTGGAGAAACATGGGCGCAAGGCGAGACTCATCAGGTTAGCTGGCATGCTCCTTATGCCACTTCTCCAATAACAATAGACCTTCACAGAAAAACAGGAGGATGCTCTCCTTGTTATGCCACTGGGGAAACATATGTTAAAAATATCGCATCCAATCTTCCAAATACCGGATTGTTTCAATGGGCAATTCCAAGAGAGCTTTCTGAGGATGATTATTTTATAATTGTTTATGAATCGGATAAGCCTGTTGAAGGCGACACAAGTGACAGGTCATTCCGTATTGGACAAGGTCGCCAAGAAGGAGCAATTTTTGCATTTGAAAACGAAAAGTTCATCGCAAAACTAAGAGATGGTGCTGTCATTTACTTAAAGAATAAGCGAACAGGAACTGAATATATTTCAAATTCCGGCACAAACTCTGATGTCAAAACATCGGTTCTGTTTAGGGATGGTGCTGTGCATAATACTGAATGGCAGCCAAATCAGGACGTTACATACCCACAGAGTAGTCAAGTCATACTTGGTGAACCTCTGAATTACTCTGCGAATGCTGATAATAGTAGTGTAGCATGGTATTTTGCCAATGGCAATCAACAAACTAAAATCAATGTCAGTCTTGACCCAAAAAATCAAGACTTAATCTTTAGCATGGAAACTAAAGGGACTAGGAGAAATTTACACAGATTGAGATATGCTTTAACTGGAATTGACCACAATAATCTGGATATAATATTGCCTGCTAAAGGTGGCATTCGTATCAAAAAAGGAGAAGAAAACCTCAAAAGAGATTATCTTATTTGGCCTTTAAACCTTAATGCCCAGTTTGTAATTCTTCAAGGAAACAAAGAAGGGTTTTGGGTAAGAAGTGATGACACTAATTTCATTTCTAAAGGGGTAGAATTAGACCGACAAAGTTCCAGCGACAAAATTACATTCGGTTTTGATACAGAAGCTCCAACACCTTTTGATAACCAAACAAATCTTACCAGTGTAACTTGGAGAATTTCAACATATGATGGTGATTGGACTCTGCCGGTGCACCAATATAGGCTTTGGATGGAAAAAAATTATGAAATTCCGAAAAGGCCCGATTGGGTAAAGTCAATTAAGCTTGCCATATGGGGTGCTCCGATTGGCCCTCCAGGATGGACGGAAGTTCTAGAAGATTTAAGTATTTTCATAAGACCTGAGCATATTCTCGTTGGAAGCTCAGGTTGGAGAAAAGATACTTGGGCAACTAATTTTCCTTATTATGATGTAGACCCAAATTGGCTACCACAGTACAATTTTATGATAGAAAAAGGATACAAAGTAATGCTTTATGTAAATCCTTTCACAACAGAAATTAATAATGAGATTTATGATAGATTCAAAGAGTTGCATGCGAAAGACCCCATTACTAATACTCCTTGGCCTAGCTGGGATTATGCTCGAGGAAAGGCATATATTCCTCTTGCAAGTGATGCTTGGAGAAAAGAGATAATCACGAGAGTTAAAGAAGGATGGGATAAAATAAACCCAAAACCTTCTGCGTTGTATATTGATGAATCTTTTTTTGCTCTGCCGCATTATGCTAATGGCGTGATTGATGGAAAAAGTGAAGCAGAGGGAAATATACAAATGCATAAAGATTTTATTAACAATTTCTCTACAGGCAGGAGGAATGATGGCTTAATTTTGACAGGTGAGCTAATTAATGAAGTATCATTTAGGCATGAAGCTTTTACTATGGGACAAGCTTTTGGAAGTGGCTTTGTTTTGAATGAGTTTGGCCAAAATACATATGTAGTGAATAAAGATGTTCATCATTTGCTTATCCCTATTAATTCTCTACTTTTCGGTCCTCATACAAAAATTGTTCCATATGGGGTAACTGGCGGCACAGATGAGAAAACGTTGGATACTATTAAAGCTTTTGAGATACTAAGGTATGAGCCTCAAATAAACCCTGTACCATGGAGCGGAACAAGAAATAAGCATTATATATGTGAAAACGAATTAAGACCGATTAGGAACTGTACTTTGAATGCAGGTTTCCAAAGATTGCTTGACAGAGCCACCGGGAAAACCCAGCATGCTTCCACATTAACTCAAGCTCAAGTAAAGCCGTTGCCTGGCAGAAATTCAGGCTTTATTTTTTCAGTGGTTTATAAAGATGAGGATGGGGAAGGTCCCGGAACAGAAAATTATTCTTATGTTAGAGCTGTTATTGATGGCATTCCATATGATTTAACTCCGGGAATAACTCAAGCCACTGCTCAGCAATACAAAAGAGGCATTAAATTTTCAATTCAAAAAAATGGGTTGAGCAACGGAAGACATAATTACCACTTTGAAGCATGGGACACATGGAAAATTGTAAGATACCCAACCACTGGAAATTTAGAGTTTAATGTGCCTTCAATAATTAGCAGTGATTCTGGCTTTTCGGAAAGAATAATAGCCGATGCTAACCTGTCAGAAACAGCTAATGGGGAAGAATCAGTGCATACTAATTTTAGCAACTTTACATCTGGTACAAATGTTTCAATTGCTCAAAACCAGGGAGAAGTCATAGCATTCAGTCTTGATGGAACAGCTATGCCAAATATCACTTTTGCAAGAGTGACCGCAGATTCGGTTATTCTAACAATAGGAACAACTTCAAACACAATTTCATTAAGGACTGGAGAAACCCAAAAAGCTGATGTAAATGGAGATGGAAAATATGATATTGAAATAAAATTGGAAAGTATAACTAAGAGTGGCAAAGCAAATGTGTTTATGAAGAAGGTATTAGGGGAAACACCAAAAGAAATACAAACTAAAAAGGAAATAATCCCAACAACGAATAAAAAAGAAGTGGCAAAGGAAACCAGAGCTAAAAGTGAAGACTTAGGAAAAATCTTGTGGGTGGGATTTGGAATGGTTATTTTGGCCTTTATGATATTGATTTTAAAACGAAAAAAATGATAATTGTCAGCTGCTCACACGGAAAACATTTAGGTTACCAAATAGCAAAAAAACTAGGGATAAAGCATTCCGATTTATTGGCTGATAAGTTTCCTGATGATGAATTGTATATTAGATTTAGTTCTAATTTAAGAAAAAAGGAAATTGTTTTGGTGCAGTCTTTTTACAAGAATATGGATGATTGCATTATTGAGGTCATCTTCGCGGCAAAAACTGCCCGGGAATTAGGAGCAAAAAAAGTTATTTTGGTTGCCCCATACTTTCCCTATCTCAGGCAGGACAAGAGATTCCATAAAGGAGAGGCAATCAGCCAGAAAATTATTGCAGATTTGATGGACAAATATTTTGATACCATCTGCATAATGGACCCGCATTTGCACAGGAAAAATAAATTAGAGGATATTTTCAAAATAAACGCAAAAAAACTAACTGCAAACTCGTTAATTGCTGGATATATAAGGAAACACATTTCAGACCCAATTCTTATTGGCCCTGATGAAGAAAGCTACAAATGGGCGAAGAGTGTTGCTGATATACTTGGTATCGAGTCAAGAATACTGAAGAAAAAGAGATATTCTTCTTATCATGTTAGGATTAGGTTGAACAAGAAAATAGAATTAAAAAATAGAAATGCAGTTATTGTTGATGACATTATAAGCACAGGTCATACAATTCTTGAAACTGCAAAAATTCTTAAAAAATTTGGTGCAAAGAAAATATATTGCATCTGTGTTCATGGAATTTTTGTGAATGACGCACTCAGAAAATTAAAAAAAGCAGGAATAAAAATTATTTCCACCAACACAATTCCGAATAAAGCGGCTAGAATTGATGTGAGCAAGGTGATTGCGGATTTTTTGAAAATTGGATGTTGAATTTTAAATTTATAAATTATTATTGCATGACAATGATTATGGAATGTAAAGAAATCACAATGCCTAATTAATTATTCTGACATTAAATGCATGAGCATGTCTTCCAGCCCTTACTTCATCGTACTTGACTATTGTTCCTGGCTTAACTTGTTGTCTTCTCCAAGAATAAGAAGAAAAGCCATCATCTGCAACTCTATTGAAAGGAACAGTCGCATTAAATCCTGCTTGTTTGATTAGACCACGAGCTTCTTCACGGAAGCTTTCAGGAGTATAAGATTCAACAGTTCCAGTAAGGCCTCTTGTGATGTATTCAGCAGCTTCAGTTCCTGATGGAACAACTCTCGAAGCTCTTGCATCTCTTCTATCACCAACTACATCAAATCTTACTGCTTCTCCCTCTGATATTCTACTTTCACTAAAATACTCGTGTGACGTTAGAGTTATGTCATCCCTATGGAAAAAAAGCTTTCCGCTAACATTGTTTGAGACAATATACCCCCATCCCTTGTTATTGTAATAAGTTAATATCGCTCCTAAATATTTTCCAAAAGGAAATGAATCAACTTGTTGTAAATTCAATGGTTTATTTCCATCTAGCTGAAAGCTTATCCTGACTCCCTCAGCAAGTTTATGTTCTGTCCTATACTGCCTGCTGTCAACAGCATCAACTATAAGTCTGCCGTCTGACCACGAATATCGGACAAAACCGAAGTAAGTTGGGTTAGTGCCGGGTACAATAACAATTGCTTTTGCCTCTTGGCCTTTTACACTTTCTGCATGATTGAAAGCGACTTTCATCCCATACTTAAACCGGCTACTCAAATTATATGCATCGGATTTGGAAATTGCATAGGGGGTTCCATCATCCCCTATTATTGTCCCAAATCTTCTGGAGATAGAATGAACAGTACCACTATTTGACATTGGTTTTGGCGAAAATGAAGGGCTGATATCGACGGCAACCAAGCCATTTCTTGAATCAGTAATTCTATAGGCAACGCTTGTTCCACGATTAACAATCTGACCATCAATTATACTACTACTCCTAAAATAATACTGCTGTTCATCATCACCAACAAAGCCAAATCCTCTTTCTGGAAAAAAACTCCTGACTCTGCCTTCTAGAACATCTTTAGGCACTATTTCAGAATCAACTCCTAATTTAACAACTATCGGTTCGCTGTCTTCTTTTGTTCGAGGGTCAAGAACTGCGAGCAGCGGATGACCTTTATTAATTCTTGGAGCATGTATGATTGCCAAATGCTCAGGACTTAAAAGAATATGCCTGCCATCAGCAAGAGTAAGACTTTGACTACTATTTCCTATTGCCTTAACCCATTCATCCAGACTCATGATTCACACCAACCAATTATTAAGAACTCTTTTTTGGAAGAAGAAAATGATTTTGATATATAAATATTACTGACTTAACGAGTTTTTCGAATAATTCTTATCAAGGCTTTTAGCCTTAAGTATGTAAGAAG
>JBBSVT010000096.1:0-8595 GCA_038046685.1 Nanobdellota archaeon | reverse complement strand
GAGAAGGTGAAAATTTTAGGTTGAAGAATGTTCAAATGGCGAAGTCAAGTTAGAACATATTATGACTGTAATTTTTATTATAGTTATTTTGGGAACATATAAAAAATTTCCACTTAGCCATATATCGTATACACTTATTTTCGTATTTATGATATTGCACACTATTGGGGCACATTATACCTATGCAGAAGTTCCTTATGATAGTTGGGCAAAAGCCTTATTTGGCGTGGGGATTAATGAGATTTTTGGTTTTGCAAGAAATCATTATGATAGGCTTGTACATTTTAGCTTTGGGTTGCTTATGGCATACCCTGTAAGAGAAATATTCATAAGAATTGCAAGTGTCAAAGGATTTTGGGGTTACTATCTGCCACTTGATGTAATGGCGGCATTTAGTATGGTCTACGAATTGATAGAATGGGCTGTTGCCCTTGTTTTTGGCGGTGAACTAGAAATGACTTATCTTGGAACTCAAGGTGATATATGGGATGCGCATAAGGACATGGCATTAGCAACTTTAGGCGCGCTTATTACCATGTTGATAGTGGCATTTATCAATTATCGTTATAAGCCTGATTTTAAAAAAGAAATTGAAAGTAGTTTAACTGTAATAAGAAAGACGCCATTGGGAGAAGTAGAATTAGAGCGAATGAAGAGAAGAAGAGGGAAACCTTGATGAGGAAAAAACAACAAAATTGCAGTAAATAATTCAAAAAAGATCACCCAATTATCCTTATCCTTTGGGCAATTATCTCATTCCTGCCGTTGTATTCTTGCACTTCACCGATAACTTCTATTTTATCGCCGCTACCAAGCTTCAGATTATTATTATTTGCAAATAATACGACGGTTACTGGATTGTCCTGATTGACTTCAATGAAAACAGCATTTCCAGCGTCAGTTATTTTTGTTACAACACCCTTTAAACTGACATCATCGCCAATATTCTCATTTAACCTGGTTGGTTTATAATCCTTTATTTCTATTTTTTCGGAAATTAAGTATAAAATGCCCAGCCCGACCAATGAGCAGGCCAATGCGATTTTCAGAAGGCTGCTTTCTTTCATTTTTGATATATTTTTTTATTGCAATCTTTTTAAATGTTTTTATAGGCATTATTTATTTTTTCAATCACAACATTTAAAAATGTGCAAATACTTACAATATTGGAATGGTAACCCTAAAATTTAATTCTACAGCGGATATAAAAGTACCTAAAAGAATCGTCGACCAGGTAATTGGCCAAGGCGAAGCAGTTGAAGTTATAAAAAAAGCTGCGCAGCAAAGAAGGCATGTCTTGTTGATCGGGGAGCCAGGAACCGGCAAATCAATGCTTGGGTTGGCACTCGCTGAATTGCTGCCCATGGAGAAGCTAGCAGATATTATTGCATTCCCAAACCCCAATGATGAGAATATGCCGTTGATAAGGACAGTTTCTGCTGGGCAAGGCAGGGATTTGGTGGCTAAAGCTAAAATCCAAAGCATGTATATGGTAAAACACCAAAACATAATCCTGTTTATTATTGTTTTGATTGCAGTTTTTGCCCCATGGTTTGCATGGAGCTATTATGTAAAATATGGAAATATAGTAGCCGCGATAATGACGGCCGCAAGCATGATTGTGCTAATCCTCGTTTTAATTGGCTTTACGCTTAGCTTGAACCTAAGCAGGAGAATGGAAAACAGGCTAAAAATACCAAAAATTATTGTAGATAACTTTAAGAGAAAACAAGCGTCTTTCAATGATGCGACCGGAGCGCATGCAGGCGCTTTGCTTGGGGATGTACTTCATGACCCGTTTCAGAGCGGCGGCTTAGGTACACCGGCCCATGAAAGAGTTGTTGCTGGAATGATTCACAAAAGCCACATGGGAGTTTTGTTTATTGATGAGATTGCAACTTTGCAGCCTTCAACCCAGCAGGAATTATTGTCCGCTTTACAGGAAAGGAAATTTGCCATCACTGGCCAAAGTGAGAGAAGCGCAGGCGCAATGGTAAGAACTGAGCCTGTTCCATGCGACTTTGTTTTGGTTGCAGCAGGCAATTTTGAGACCGTAAAACATATGCATCCTGCATTGAGGAGCAGGATAAGCGGCTATGGATATGAGGTTTACATGAAGGAAACAATCCCCGATACAGAAGAAAACAGGAACAAGATTGCTGTCTTTGTTGCCCAAGAGGTTGTAAAGGATAATAAGATACCGCATTTTAGCAAAGAGGCAGTTGAGGCAATTATTGAGGAAGCAAGAAGAAGAGCTAACAGAAAAGGGCATTTAACTTTAAGATTAAGGGAATTGGGCGGCTTAATAAGAGCTGCAGGTGATATGGCGGTCGAAGAAAAATCTAAGTATGTTATGAAAAAGCATATTATCGGAGCCAAGAAAATAGCAAGGACTTTGGAGCAGCAAATCGCTGACAAGTATATTGAGGAGAAAAAGGAATACGAAGTCATAGTCACAAGCGGAAAAAGAGTGGGCAGGGTGAATGGCTTGGCAGTAATTGGGATTACCCCTCCTTTTTCCGGCATTATACTGCCTATTGAATCAGAAGTAACCCCGGGCGGAAAGGAAAGCGAGATAATTGCGACTGGCAAGCTTGGGGAAATCGCAAAGGAAGCAATTAAGAATGTCACTGCAATAATCAAAAAATATTTTGGCGAAGACATCAAAGAAACATATGACATTTATGTCCAGTTTTTGCAGACTCATGAAGGTGTTGAAGGAGATTCAGCAAGCATTGCAGTTGCCACAGCAGTTATTTCCGCATTCAAGAAAGTTCCTGTTAAGCAGGATACTGCGATGACGGGCTCGCTTTCTGTTAGGGGTGAAGTATTGCCTATTGGCGGTGTCACAGCCAAAGTCGAAGCCGCTATCGAGGCAGGAGTCAAAAACGTGATTGTGCCAAAAACTAATTTAAAGGATATTATTATAGATAAGGAAAAAATCAATAAAATAAAAATAATCCCTGTAGAAACAATTATCGATGTCCTGAAAGTTGCACTCGACTGGAGCGGAAAGCAAAAAATTTTGAGGAAGATTGTGGCTGCGGATTAAGAAAATCTTTATATGCCTATCTTTGAAATGATTTAGATTGCTTTAAGAATATCAAAAATTCCCGAAGACTTTGTCCGTTAGCACCATTTTGGTACAGCCCAAAAACGAAAGAAGCATAGCTAAAAAGACAGTAATAACCAGCCACCTTAAAATTCTTCCCTTCTTTACTTTAAAAAATTGAATAATTATTGCTGATGCAATCCAAAATACATGAAAAACAATTGGGAATAGGTATATAAGTACATTACCAAACCTATGTTTCGGATAAGTGCTCAAAACTAGGATTAGATAAACTAAACCATTTGGAAGATAATACAGAGTCACTAAGAAGATGCGAAATAAATCACCAAGGTTATGTCCCTTGGTTGGGACTATTATTGTAAATAACAATGTCAAAATAATGTACAACAAAGGGAAAAAATACCATTTAACGGCTAATTTCCAGAAATCAAATGCATGTTTTGATTGCGCAGTTGCCTTATCTTCTGACATTTGTCAATCATTTTTTGGGAAGTATTTAAACTTTATTCTTATCTGTTTTCATTTAGCATCACGATGTTAAATTTTAATCCGTCGCTACGCGACAAATTTTAGTCTCGGCGAAAATTTGATTGCCACTAAATTTTCGTCTCGGAATATGACAATGAATAAACAGGCGAGGGCGAGCGATATGGCAGACAGCGAGCCCGAGCACAAGAGTTTGTACCGAAGGCGCAGTTTGAAAATTTTTTAAAGAGGGTACAAAATAACTTAAATTTGCCGAAGGCGGATTGAAAAGTTAAAATTGAATTCAGAGAGCTAAAATATTGCCATTATCTCCATTTCACAACTACATCATCAGTTCTCTCATAAGGTTTTATATCCATTTTCTCATAATCTTTAGTCGCTTGTTTTCTTTGCAGAATTCCGAGCCATGCGATATTTATTCCATTATCAACCAAAACCTCATTCGGCGGGACAAGAAATTTTGCATTTCTTTCTGCGCACATTATCTTGCACATCTCCTGCAGTCTCCTGTTGCATGCGACCCCGCCGCCTAGAACCAATTCATTTTTTCCGCAATGGGCCATCGCCCTTTCTGAGGCCTCAACGAGCATTGCAAAAACAATCTCTTGCAGTGAATAAGCCAAATCTTCAACAGAATATTTTTTTGAGTCGTATTTTTGTTTTAAATTTGTCAAAATTCCAGAAAAAGAAACATCCATTCCTTTGACAACATAAGGCAGTTCAATATAATTTTTTCCTTGCAGTGCAAGTTTCTCAATTTTTGGGCCGCCTGGAAATCCTAAGCCAATATAGCGTGCGAATGAGTCAATAAAATTTCCAACTCCTTGGTCTAAAGTTTCGCCAAATACCCTGTATTTGCCTCCATCATAGGCTATAACTTGGGTGTTTGCCCCGCTTGGATACAATAAGACAGGGTCTTTCGCTTTAGTCAATAATTTGCCGATTTCAAGATGGGCTATGCAGTGGTTCACGCCTGCCAGCGGAACATTTATTTTTTTAGCCAGTTCTTTTGCTTTTTTCATTCCGACCAACAAGCAAGGCGCCAACCCAGGCCCTTGAGAAAAAGAAACCAACTCGATATCATTCAATTTCAGATTTGCAACTTTCAGCGCATTCTCAACAACTTTGTCTTTTACATTTTCATGATGAGTTTTTGCCTCACTAGGATGAATGCCACCTTTTACTGTATTATACGCGTCTGTGGCATTAGCGTAAATCCTACCTTTGTCGTTAATGATCCCGCAGCCAAATGTATGGGCTGTTGATTCTATGCCGAGGCATATCATTAAATAAAGAAATTAATTCGGGTTTAAAAGATTATCCTGTTATCTGAGGTATATAACAAAGGTTTTTGCTATCTTGTCATGCAAACCCTGTTTTTTCTGCGTAAATGCTACCATTAAATACCCTATTCCTAATATAATGGCAGACAACATTTTCCCAATATATCTCAAAATCGCCGTCGGAATTCCAATATATTCACCCTTTTCATTGACAATTCTTAACCCTAGAATTAATTTTCCTGGAGTGCCTCCTTTAATGCCATCCATGTAAATTGTGAAAACTATTGCTGCTAATTGGACAATGTACATAAAAATATTCATTTTTGTCGCAAAAAGCAGCCCAAATATCAATATGCCAACCGGAATACCTATAATTAAAGCATCCAAAACCGCAGCCAAAAATCTTATCCAAAATCCGCCGTAATGCGGGTTTGCCATATCCACCATTTTTCTCACCTTTTTGTCTTAACTTGTTTTATAAAGCCAGATTTCTTAAAATCAATATATGAATCAAACAAAAATAAGAAGGAGAATACATGGATAAAAGAGCTTAGGATGTAAAACAGGATTGTTATTGGAATAATCACAGCTAATCTTGCAATATCTCTGAACACCGCCAAATCAAACATGCTTTCAAAAAAAACATTCCCGACAAAGCCAAAAGCAATTGAAATACCAACATAAATCCCAAAAACAATGGCTGTTTCCTTGAATCTATTTTTTGTTGAAATAAAAGCATCTTTTAATGAGTTGTAAGCTGTTTTGTTTTCCAAGAATAAGATTGGAACTGCAAAAGTCAGCCTAACCAAAAAGTAAAATAAAACAGCAAGCGCTAATAAAATGCTGACTATAATCAAAATAATCCCAAATAGAATTTTAACTTTCATGATGTAAACTGAAAGTATCAGTATAAGTAACATAACTACTATATACAGCAAAAATATTAAAATAGCTATCAAGTAGAAGAAATTGTATCGCCAGAAAATCTTATTGGTTAATTTTAATGCCTCACTCCAATTTAACTTACTTTTTTTGACAATCATTGCCACAAGAACAAATGTTAAACATGATATGTAATAAGAAATTAAAGCTAAAATAAAGATGACAATTACAAGCATAATGATGTTTCTTGTGTTAACAAATGTTTTAATATTTGCCCACGCTGAATCACTAGCTTCAGAGTATCTTGCCAAAGCCTCGTCATTTATAGTACTCGGCTGTGAAATTCCTTTTTCCCCATAATATTGATCAGTAAAAGCAGAAAAGTCGTTCAAATCATCAATAATTCCTAAAAAAAGTAAAAAAAAGACAAAAGCAATTGTCCACATAATTGAAACTGCAAAAGTGGGAAGAACAATGATTTTATTTTTCAGCAGGTCTTCATAACTCGACGTGAAATTTTGCCTTATGTCCATAAATGAACTAATCTATTGGTTACTATTTAAGCTTTTCTTATAGTTTTGCTTGCAAAAAGAGTGATAGACTGTTAGTGAGCGCATGCTGAACACGTCGCGAGTGCTTCGTGCTTACACACCGCTTCTATCAAACTTGGGTTTTACAAGTGTCCTAGATTTTTTCCTTATTGCAAACAACCACTACCCACTGGACATGCGCGCGTGAAATATTTAAACCCTTTTTCTCTAGCTTGTTATGATTTGTTTCAAGCAGACCAAGCTCTTGAATTACCTAGAGCCAAGACTGGGATACAATCAAGGCAAGGTTTTCAGTATAGCAAAGTGGAGAAAAGGAGTTTTAGCAAGGGACAAGAACAAGTGCCGGAACTGCTTTAATGCGATTACAGACGTTTACAGGCATAGAAATCCATCAAATGAGGCTCACCATATTATTGCAAGGCATCATGGCGGAAAAAATGCCTTAAACAATGGCATAACGCTTTGCAGGTTTTGCCATGATTATTTTGACTTAATGTACTTTAGATATGGAATGGATTATTTTGACATCATAAAGAAGAAATCAGCTGAGAAAAGAATTGAGGAAGTTAGGGACTTAATGCGCAGGCAGTATCTGAATCATTTAATTAATTTAATTTCAGATTGAAGGCGATATTTATGGAGCTTACGATAGGTGAACCTGTATTCTTGTGTGGAAACTGGAAGAGTGTAAGAGACCAAATGTATGGGCTTTCTATCAAAATGCAAAATAAATACCGCAAAGTTCTCTTTATAGACACTTTAAACACTTTGAACCCCCACCATAGAGCTTTTTCAGGCAGTTCTGAAAAAATGAATTTTAAGAACATCTTTTGCGTCAGGGCAGAAAAGCCTTATGACTTACTGGCAAGGCTAAAGACAACTGGGAATTTCATTAAATCGAAGAGAATAGGTGCCTTGCTCATTAATTCTCTAAACATTGTTTTTATTGACTCTGATAAGGATGAAGTCATTCCATTGCTAAATAATATTCTTGATAGAGTTTACTCTCTTACAAAAAAGCATAATCTAGCAACAATTATAGGCAATTCTCCGCATGAAAATGAAAATTCAATGCTGGCAGCTGGAGTTTTATTAGGAAAAGAAAACGTTGTAATGGTTACTTAAGTTTTGTATTGATATGATAACAAACACATTTATATTTTTGGAAAGAATTGGATATAAGCTAGAGAAAAATATTTGGGAGAATGGCATTTACGATTGGGACAGTTTTCTGAAAAGAAATAAGATTAAAGGATTATCAAGACATAGAAAATTGTATTACGATAGAAAAATATCAAATGCGAGGAAGGCATTATATAATTTTGATTCAGGCTATTTTCTGGATTTGCTGCCGCAATCAGAGATGTGGCGTCTATATGATTTTTTTAAGGAAGATGCTATCTTCTTAGACATTGAGACAACTGGTTTAAGCAAAGACGTGAATGATATAACTCTAATTGGGCTTTATGACGGCTTAAACACAAAAATAATGATTAAAGGAATAAATCTCAATTTTAATGAATTGAAAAAAGAACTGCAAAAATATAAATTAATTGTTACATTCAATGGCGCAGTTTTTGATTTGCCCTTTATTGAAAAAATTTATCCAGGCTCATTGCCAAAAATACCTAATTTTGATGTAAGAGCAATTACTGACAGGCTTGGATTGAGAGGCGGATTAAAAAATATTGAAAAAACCCTTGCTATTAAAAGAAGCCACACTATTGAAAAATTCTATGGAGGAGACGCATTAACCTTGTGGAAGATGTATCGCGCAACTGGAGAAGAATATTATATAAATTTATTGGTAGAATACAACGAGTATGATATAATTAACTTGAAAATTATTGCTGAGCATTGCGTTAAGAAAATAAAAAATATGATTTTTGATAAATTTAAATCATTTATAATTTAAGGTGTTTTATGGGACATACTATTTATCCAATGCGATGGGTGATTTACGACAAAATACAGCAATTTAAGAAATTAGCCAAAGCTTTGAGAGAGCCGGAAAGAAGCATTGCAAATTCATTGATTTACCACATCCATCAAAACATATCAGCAATCAGCTATTCAAATCCTTTGCCAAGCGAGATTGAGAATAATATTATTTTTTCAATGTTGATACAAGAGAAACTGAAAAATCCAAATTTGTATATTGATGATCTGACTTTGGCTTGTTTTGCGATGATGATTGAGCATAAGATAAGGAGAATAGGAGGTTCGTGAAACACATGAGCATGTCTCACAATCATTTATATAATCTAACTAAACTTTTGCAAATTCATTTATAAATAAAAATATAAGGAAGAACGTTCAT
>JBBSVT010000095.1:0-1533 GCA_038046685.1 Nanobdellota archaeon | reverse complement strand
AGGAAATATTCAAATGCTTTGCATTTGATTTGTACCAGCTTGTTACACTCGAGAGAAAGAAGATAGCGATAGCTATAAACAATTAGTAGAAAATAGGGCAAACAGACAAAAAAACTGAGAGAAAAAACAAGAAGCAGGATTCTTTTTCTGTTTTTAAGTCAAAGAAAAATAATTTTTACACAAAAAACTACTTTTTTCAAAACTCTCTATATATTAAATCCATTGATGAATCTGGAATAAAAGAAGTTAGCGCTGATATAATTGCTCCATCTGGAAAAATAAATGAATATATACTGAATGATGATGGAAAAAATTGTGACTTGAGACAAAAGGATTCAATTTATTCTTCAAGGGTGAAATTTAGTGAAGAAGGATTTCATAGGATAGTTTTCACTTCAATAGATAATGAGGGAAATAGTAAAAAGATAGAGTATCCAGATAAATTGTTGATAACTTTACCATACTTGATTTCCATTATCGAAATTAACGAGAATACAATAATCCAGACTATGGTGTTAGATTTTTACAATTATCCTAAAGTTGAGAATAAAACTTTAATAAATTTTTATGATGATAGTCTTGTAAATATCCCTGAATTTTATATTAATGGAATTAGATGTTATGAATGTGTTAATAGGAGTGGTGAGATTGAGTATACTTATAATTTTAAATTAGAGAAGGGACACAATGAAATTATGATTAAGACACAGCGTTACAGCAACCAATTGTGGTATTCTGAAAATAGGGATTTCAATATATTTGGTTTGAGAATTAGCAAGTTTCCTTTCAAATATTTTAATGCGGTTTATAGGTTGAATGTAGGGATACCTCCTCTAGAATTATTGAATATTCAAGGTTATAAACAAAGAAAAATTATAGTTAAACCTAATATCCCTTATGAATTTGATTTAAAGTTTTCTGGTCTTAAAAAATTATATATTAAAGAATCAATTAGTCCAATAAACGAAACTACTTCTTTAAAATGTACAAAAGAAGAAAGTGATTTTATTCAAAGATTTTCTAAAATAGATAATCAATATATCATCATAATGGACGATTATGAGGAATTTTCAGATATAAATTATTATGTTGAATCTAGATTGAAACCTATGTTTAGATATCAAGTATTTTTTATATAAACATAGGCTTATTGATTATTTTTTTCATATATGGATTATGTAGAAATAAGTTGCACCAGTTTAGCAGATTTTCTAAGCTTTTAAAGAAGTTAAAATTGTATAAGTATTCCAACAACAACGAACTAGTCTGGATAGGATTATGGATTTTGTATATCACAATCATAATGTCAATTATGGCGGTATGGGGATTGCAACCGCCTCAAGAGTTGAATTTAATAAATGGGTTTATGTTATTTACTATAAGTTTCATAGTATTTTTTCTAGGATATATTTTAAACCAAATTATCAAAAAATAATCACTTCCCCCTTATAAGTCTTGCAGTTGTATAAGGTCTTCCATTTGCATCACTTTTATCATGATGAATTAATTCTATAATTTTCAAATAAGCTAATT
>JBBSVT010000094.1:0-14826 GCA_038046685.1 Nanobdellota archaeon | reverse complement strand
GAACGTTCTTCCTTATATTTTTATTTATAAATGAATTTGCAAAAGTTTAGTTAATTTAATTGGAGTAACATAAAAAATGCAATCAAAAGTAAGGGAAAGCAATCTTAAGAGAAGATTAAAATCACACTTACCTCTTGGAATTCAAAAAATTCTTTATAGCTTGATTAAGAAAATTAGGCTTACCAAAAATATTGCTAAAGGACAATTTGCAAAAAAACACATCAAAAAATTTCTGTTAAATGCGGGACTTAAAAAAGGTGATGTTGTAATTGTCCATTCCTCGCTTGGCAGAATTGGTTATATTGAAGGAGGTGCAGACACGATTATCGACGCTTTTCTTGACGTAATTGGAAAACAGGGTACTCTGGTTATGCCAACACACTCAAATCCAGAATTTAATAAAGAGAAAGGCATGTATGTTTTTAACGCAAAAAAAACACCCGCATATACCGGAAAAATCCCGGAAACTTTCAGATTAAGGAAAGGTGTAAGGAGAAGCCTAGCGCCAATGCATTCCGTTGCAGCGTATGGCAATAAATCAGAGTGGCTTGTCGAGGCGCATGAAAAATGCGACAACCCGTATGCAATGAACAGCCCTTATGGCAAGCTTCATACCTTAGATGCAAAAATATTCCAAATTGGAGTTGACCAGTTGGCAAATTCCTGCATACATATTGTTGAAGACAAGATAAAGTTTCCAATCAAGGTTTTTACGGATAAGCTCAGTGCATTAATCATCGACGAGAATGGCAAAAAGAAAATAATTAATTTCAGAAGACATCTGCCTCATCTTTATAAGATAAGAAATAACAACATGATTGAAAAACATCTCCTTGAAAATAATATGATAAAAATTTATCCTTTTGGCAACACAGAGTTAAGAGTGCATAAAGTAAGGGATTTGGTGCATTTAATGGAAAAACTTGCAAAGAAAGGAGTTACAATTTATAATTCTTAGAATTAGCCTAATTTATCACCAATCCTGAAATCATCCTCCAGCATAAGAGCATCTATGAAAAATTTTGCACCCCAATTTATATAGCAGAATGGGGCATACCACCCATAAACTGGGTAAGCGCCTTTAATGCCTCCATTTATTCCTCTATTCCCTGATTTTAGGTCCTGTGTTGATTTCAAATAATTGTTTATCCTTTTCGCTGCAGTTAGGTACTTTTTGTCCTTGGTTAATATGTGCAGCCTTAGCCACACTATTGATGTTTGCGCATTCCCCGTCAAACAACTCCATGAAACACTGCTTTTCCAATCTCTGTCAAAGCTTCCTGCCAATGAGCCATCTTCTCTTTGCAGCTCTAACAAAATGTCCGCAGTCGTTCTGGCAGAATTGATGTATTTCAGATTTTTTAAGTATATTCCGGCTTCAAGAATACCTTGCATTGCATAAGCAATTGTATGCAATAATGGCTCTTGCTGCTCATAAAACGCATTTTTCTCAAACCATCCATTCTCTCTTTGCTGTCCAACTGCCCAATCTATATTTTTTATTGCAGCTTTTAAATAAGGACGGCATTTTGTTATTTCATAAACCTTTAACAAAGCCCACGCTGTCCTTGTATTATAAGTGTGAATCTTCCCTAGGTAGTCAAATTCATCCCAGCAACCTTTTTTGTTTTGCACTCTAACAAGCCAGTTTGCTGCCCTTACAGCAGCTTTTTTGTATTTACTGTCTTTAGTTTCCTGAAATGCCCTCACCATGCCAAAGATAACTTGGCCTGTATTGAAAACTATGGGAAATTCTTTATCGCCAACTGTTGCTCCTGGGAAGGCTCCGTTTTCCATCTGCTTCGTCAATTCCCACTCAGCCATTGTAATTGCACTTTTTCTAATATACTGTTCTTTTGTTTTGTAATAATAATTGAACATAGTGGGTATTATATATCCAGTAGTTTCAGAATAAGAAGCGTGCCAGCCTTCATAAAGAGAATAAAGCGCGCTAACCCCGCCGTCATTATTCACCTTTTGAGCAGCCAGTAACCATCCGATTGCGGCTTTCGTGTGCTTTTCACTTGAACATACCTTATTTTTAATATTTAGTGAATCTTTAACAATTTCCCTGACCGAATGTCGCGGCGAACCTTTCAAGAGCAAAGACACAGCATACTTTGAATATTTTGCAATTCTCATTCTTAGGGGAAAAGAAACAATGAGTCAAGATTCTATCTTCTTTTTTAGCAATAAATTGACCTTAATCCATTCATGATAGTCAGGAAGCTCTTTATTTTGCAAATCAAATTCGTAAAATGTTTTTTTTCCGTCAACTGAAATCTTGTCAAAGCCCCTTTTTTCGTATAATGGCTTGACTCTCCAGTTTGATTCTGTTTCGACGAGCATGCCTCTAACTTTCTTAATGCCCTGTTCTTTAGCATGATGCAAAATGGCAATTACAAGGGTGCTTCCAATGCCCCTTCCCATTGTCCTGCAGGATACTGTCAAATCCTTAATGAACCATCCATACATCTCTCTCGCTATTATGCTCTCAGCTATCAATCCATAGTCCCCAAACTTGTCAGTAAGCTCCACTACAAGCACAATGTCGTTATTTTTTTCGTATGAGTCCTTCAGTTCCTCTAAAGTGTACCTGTTGCCTGTGGCATTCAACTCGTTTGTTCTGTTAATAAGCTGGCACACCCTGTCCCAATCATTGTCTTCGATGTACCTCACTGTCATGATCATGCTGCACTGCTTCAGGAATTCCTTGAAGTCGCCTTTATGGTCTTTTTCAGCCTGTTCCCTGTTCCTCTGCTCCTTCAGGATCTGGACTCTTCTTTTGTCTTCTGGTGTGGCATTCATTGGCTGCACGCCTTCTACATTAAGAATGTCTATCGGGTCTTCTAAGCCAATTGCATTAATGGCTGGAAGCTGCGATTGAACCTCTGCACGCTGGAATGGATCATCATCAATGAAGAGAATCTCATCATAACCGATACTGTAAATTTTGGCAAGCTTTTTTATCGCATCCGACTTTAAGCCCCAGCCAATCTGCATATTCCCAAAGTATCTTTCAATCTCGAATTTTTTAAGCATTAAGTCAACATCTTCATAGTAATTTTTGCTGCAGATTGTATTTTTTATGCCTCTTTTGTCCAACTCCTTTAAAGCTTCTTTTGTGCCCGGCTTTATCTTAATGCTCCCTTTGTCCTTGTAGAAAACTGTCCCGTCCCAAAGAGTATTGTCCGCATCCCAAATTGCAAGCTTTATTCTTTTCACATACGCCGACATAATAAATAGGTTTTTAAATATTTCTTTTTTTTAACATGAATAACTGACAGCAATTAAATCAGAATCCCTATAATATTTTTTTCTTTTTATCGTAAAATAGCTTTGTTTTTAGAACAATGTTAAAATAATAGTTAAAAGCCCATTTTGGATCCTGCATGAAATCTTTGAGTATGTGTTTTCTGCCGATTTCTTTTTCAAGCTTCTTGAATTTGGAGTATAATTCGTTCAGCTCCTTTATTGTAAGATGCTCTGACAAGCATATTTCATTTTCATCAACTAGCTTCATACCATGCTGCAGCTGCGAATAGCTAAAATCTTCTCCTTTGACTAGGCCTCTATCAATGGAGTAATCCCATAAAGGCGTGCCTGGAAATGGCGTGACCTTGAAGGTTATGCCCCTTACCTTATATTTCTTAATAAAATCATAAGTCTCCATAATAGTTTCTTTGGTATCCCAAGGGAAACCTATCATAAAATACCCGCAATACCTTATCTTATACTTGTTAAGAAGTTTTATTGCGTTAATATGGTCCTCAACAGTTATATGGTGAAAGCCTTCTGTGTGGCCTGCCCCCTTTGACTTTGTAAGAATTTCTTGATTGGCAGTTTCAAAGCCTATGTTTATGCAGTCAATTTTTAGGTCCTTGACTATTTCCAAAAATTCCTCTGAAATATTATTAGACCTTCCTAAAAACGTGAAATAAATCTTTTTGTTCAGGCCTTTTTCTTTTAATAAGTCAACAATCTTCCTTATTCTCGGAAAATTAATAGTAAACAAATCATCTTGAATGTAAATGACTCTGGGCTTGTATTTTTTGTATAGGCACTCAATTTCATTTACTACATACTCAGCAGAATGAAATCTGACTCGGTTGCCCCACATGTTTGGAGTGGTGCAGTAAACGCATTTATAGACGCAACCTCTTGACGTAACAATGGTTGAATACAAATGATTTCCAAGGAGCTCTCTGTCAGGAGGGGGTATTGTATCCAGGTCCTTCACAAACCCCCTTCCGGGATTTATAACTAACTGGCCATTGTCCCAAAAAATTACCCCGCTAATTTTTTTAATTTCTTCAGTTACAATGTTAAAATTATTTGAGAAAAGAGACTCAACTATTTTACAAAATATTTCCTCTCCCTCTCCCATTATTCCAAAATCAAGATTACGATCCAAACTTTGCGGCTCTAGAGTAATATGAAAGCCGCCTATCATAGTGATTGTTCTTTCATTAATCTCCTTTATCCTTTTAGCTATTGCTTTCGCTCTGTCATAATTTACAGAGACACAAGAAATACATACTACATTCGGTTTAAATTCCCTTAAAGTCGCTTCTATGTTCCTGTCGCTATATTTGATATTATACGGACCGCCGTGCTTTCGCAGATAAGAAGCCAAATAACCAAGGCCCAAAGGAGCCCTAACTGTTGGATTAGCCTCGTCTATCGCGTTAATCAATAAAATATTAACGTTTCTTTTTTCCAGTACTTCTTTTCCTATTAATTCCGCTTGCATATTCTAATCCTTATAATTATACTCCCAGATTTACTGTAACGACTCTGAATATATCTTTATAAACTTTTCGATAGAATAATTTATGCTTAATAAATACTCAAATAAGTGTCTAGCGTCTTCCGATTCCATGATAAGCTATGCCTAATCTTTTTATTTTTTCTTTGTCGAGGCAATTCCTGCCGTCAATTACAACCTTGATTTTTTTCTCTTTTAATTTGTCCAAATTCATGCTTTTGAATTCATTATGGTCTGTAACAAGAATCAAATAATCGCTTTTATTTAGCAAATCATCAATACCGCTAACATTGCCTCCTTTCTCAACATGCGGGTCAAAAATATATGGCACTGCACCCTTTGTCTTCAAAATATTTATAACTTCAAATGCTGGGCTCTCTCTTGTGTCATCAACATCGGCTTTGTAAGCCAATCCAAGAACTCCTATTTTAGCGTTTTTTATTGATTTTCTGAATTTCTGCATCTCATTTTCCAGCAATTCCACAGTATAAAGTGGCATATTGTTGTTTATCTTTCGCGCTAGCTTTAGGAATTCATGATTAAAGCCAAGCTGCCTCCCCCTTTCAATCATATAATAAGGATCTTGGGCTATGCAATGACCGCCGACTCCGGTTCCTGGGTAATGGGGCATAAATGCAAAAGGCTTTGTTGAGGCTCCTTTAATCACTTCAATTATATCTATGCCTGCTTTATCAAAGCTTTTGGCCATCTCGTTTACAAAAGCAATATTTACATCCCTGAAGGTATTTTCCATTATTTTTGTAGCCTCTGCAGCCTTTATGCTGCTGAGTTCGAGAACCTCGGCGTTAATAATATTCCTATAAAATTCAGCAGCTTTTTTCGCAGCTTCCTTTGTAAGTCCACCTACGACTCTTGGCAAATTATCAATTGTCCATTTTCTATTGCCCGGGTCTATCCTTTCAGGGCAGTGAGCAACAAAAATATCATTTTTATAAGGGTCGAATTTTTGTTTTTTCAGTAACGGGATTATCAGCTCCTCTGTCGTGCCAGGGTAAATTGTAGACTCAACAATTAGGATAGTCCCTTGTTTTATAAATTTTGAAATTACCGATACAGACTCCATTAAAGAAGTTAAATCTGGCGAATTTTCTCTATCTACAGGGGTAGGAACACATACAATGACAATGCCAGAGTTCGGAATACAATCTGAAGCATTTGTTGTTGCATATACCTTATTTTTTGGATTGGATAATCTGCTTATAACGTATGCATCATCAATAGGACTCTGGCTCTTATTCACTAAATCTACCTTATTTTTATCAGTGTCCAGCCCAAAAATCCTGTACCCCTTTTCAGCGCAAAGACATGCTACAGGCAACCCTACATAGCCCAAACCTACAATTGTTACTGTCGTCATTTTTGCATGTGACTTTAGCACCAAAGAATGATTATTTAATTAAAAGGCTTTCGTTTCTATTTTTGTCTTTAAGCTTGCATGAATATTAATTCCACAAGCTTTTTAAAGAAATGTAGCAACTCTTGGGATAACATATGCCAAAAAATAAACCTAAATTTGATGTGACAATTGTCGGCGGCTTAGGGCACATAGGCTTGCCTTTAGGTTTAGCCTTTGCTGATAAAGGCTTGAAAGTATGCCTGTACGATTTGGACAGCAAAAAAACTGACTTAGTGAAGAAAGGCGAAATGCCTTTTATAGAATATGGGGCAGAGCCAATTTTGAAGAAAGTTATTGATAATGGCAATTTAGAAATTTCTCTGGGCATAGAAAGTGTGTCGAATGCAAAATACGTCATAGTAGCCATAGGAACTCCAGTTGACGAATATCTAAACCCCAGAACAAGGGTTTTTCTTGAGTCAATCAACAAACTGAAAAAATACCTGCACAATGACCAAATCATAATAGTCAGAAGTACAGTCTATCCGCATACATGTCAACAAGTCCAGAATTTATTGGGAAAAGATGACTGGCATATTGCATATTGCCCTGAGCGCATTGTGCAGGGCTATGCAATTAAAGAGCTCAAGGAACTGCCGCAGATAGTTGCAGGCTTAAGCGAAAAGGCGGTTGAGGAAGCTTCTGCACTGTTCAGCATGCTCTCTGAGAAAATAATAAGGACATCCATAGGAGAGGCTGAGCTAGTCAAATTGTTCACTAACGCATGGCGCTATATACAATTTGCTGTAACTAACCAATTCTACATGATTGCCAGTAATTTCGGGGTGGACTACGATAAAGTACGTAAAGCTATGGTTGAAGGATATGGTAGGATAGGCTATTTGCCTTGTGCTGGCTTTGCAGCAGGACCATGCCTTCTGAAGGACACCATGCAATTGGCAGCATTTAACAATAATAATTTCCTCTTAGGGCACGCCGCTATGATGGTCAATGAAGGCTTGCCAAATTTTATTGTAGAAAATCTGAGGAAAAAGTATGTTTTGGATGAAATCAAAGTAGGCATTTTGGGAATGGCATTTAAGGCAGATATAGACGACATTAGGGACTCCCTCTCATTTAAGCTTGGAAAAATTTTGAGATTTCATGGGGCAAAGGTGTATTATTCTGACGAATTTGCCAAAAATCCAGATTTTGTCTCAAAGGAGGAATTAATAAACTCAAGCCAGGTCGTTATAGTTGCAGTTCCGCATTCAGCTTATAAAGGGATAGTTATTCCAAAGAATATCGAGGTTATTGACTTATGGGGCATAACTAAAAAGGATTATGAAATATAAAAAAATACTTTTGACAGGAGGTTCTGGTAAACTCGGTCATGCCATTGTTTCTTCAAATTTTTTTCCCCAGATTTTGGCGCCTTCCCATAACATCTTAGATTTAACTAAATCAATCACTGTTGAAAAATTCTTTGAAAAGAACGATTTTGACTCCTTAATACACTGCGCGGCACTGGCAAGAATGACAGAATGCGAAACTGACCCTATTAAGGCTGTACAGACAAACATATTAGGCACAATCAATTTGGTCGTTGAAACAATTAAAAAAGAAACAAAAAAGAAAAAAAAAATAAGATTTGTGCATATTTCAACTGACGGGGTCTATCCTGGAACTAAAGGAAACTACTCTGAAGTTGATGAAGCAATACCCTACAACAAATACGGGTGGACAAAGCTTGGTGCAGAATGTGCTGTACGCTTGCTTTCAGATTTCTGCATTATAAGGACTAGCTTTTTTGATCCAGAAAAAATAGCATTTAAGGAATCTGCAGTTGATGCTTACTCTTCAAAGATTCCGATTGATTATTTAGTGAAGGCGATAGCTAAAATACTTGAATCAAATTTTACTGGAGTGATCAACCTAGGCAGTGAAAGAAAGTCCGATTATGAAAGATACAAAGAATTCAAACCGTCATTAAAGCCCTGCAACTTGAAAGACATACTCAAAAAAGTTCCTTTTGCCATGGCACGCGATGCCTCAATGGATACAAGCTTGTGGAGGAAAATTGAAAAGATGCCCCCAATGTGCAAAAGAATAAGGAATGTAACTAAATTAACTTATTAAAATGGTTCAAAACAAGGAATATAGGCGTAGAAAAATATCAATTATAATACCAGTTCTTAACGAAGGCGTAAATTTGCGCATGATGCTTAAAATTATAAAAGCAACTATTGAAGTGCCCCATGAAGTGCTAGTAGTTTATGACAGCTTGGATGACAACAGCATTCCTGTCGTTAAGGCAGTTCAGAAAAACTATCCGAGCCTGAGGGGAATACACAACAAGCTGGGAAGAGGCGTAATCAATGCGATAAAATCAGGAGTAAATAATTCAAGAGGCGATTATGTACTTATACTTTCAGCGGACGATATTGGGCCATTGCTTACAGTGGAGGATATGGTTTATTTGATGGACAAAGGTTGTGATTTTGTAAGTGCAACAAGGTATGCACATGGCGGGAGGATATTAGGAGGGTATCTTATCAGCAGACTCTTGTCAAGGATAGCAAATAAGTCCTTTTACCTTCTGTCAAGATCAGCTTTGTCGGATTTAACTTTAGGAGTTAAAATGTTTAGACGCTCGATTTTTAATAAACTGAGTTTGGAAGCAAAACCAGTCGGATGGGCGGTTGCTTTTGAATTTGCCATAAAGGCTCAACTTGCTGGCTTGAAGCTGGGTGAAGTGCCAATTATCTCTATAAATCGTTTTTATGGCGGAAAATCGAGCTTTAAGCTTGGCCCTTGGGTAATTGAATATACAAAGTGGTTTGTTTGGGGCATAATAAAACTGAACCCCATAGGGGGAAGGCGTGAAGTTGCTCTTAGAGTGCCAGTTAAATTAAGCGCCAGTAGGAAGAAAAACGATGTCTAGCTACTTTTCAAAATATCCGTAGATAAACGAGCCGTAATTTTCCCTGAAAATAGTCTTGTTTAATATTAAGTCAAACAAATTGTATAAATAAACCACATAAAAAAATGGAAATGGAAACAACTTCCTGAAATAAATTTTGGCATAGCTTACGCTAGAAATACAACCAATTCCTATAATTTTAAAGCCACCCTTTTTGAATGATTCTCTGATCTGGGCCTTGGTCAAGAACCTCTCATTTGGCGTTCTTAATCTGTCTGATTTGAAAGGAGACTTTTCACTTCTGAAAATCCATAAAATAGGATTACTTGCATTTGGCTCAAATACAAATATTTTTCCATTTTTTCTTAGTATCCTCTTGGCTTCTTTAATTACTTTTCTTGTATTTGCAAAATGATGCAGAATCCCACAATAAACCAAAAAATCAACAGAATTTGGCCTTAATTTTGTAGTTTCAATGTCCTTAACTTGAAAATCGATTTCACCATAATTTTTTCTTGCCATTGCAATGCAGTTTTTTGAAATATCATAACCAGACACATTTTCAAAGCCAAAATCGTATAAGTTTTTCGTCAATTCGCCTGTGCCGCAGCCCATGTCAATTATCCTGTCATTTTTTTTTGGATTTAGCTTTAAGAACAGCTTTATAATCTTGTGATAAGTCTTGTCAGTGAATGCGTGCCATGGCTCTTCTGATGCGAACTTGTCAAAGCTTATTTTCTCTAGTTTTTTGTCTTGCATATAGGTCAGAAACAAAAACAAATATTTAAATATGGAGGTAAATATCTTGCTATCAGTCAGAAGGTTCTTGTGCGAATTATTTCAGTTAAGCTTTAGTTAGAATGGAAAACAAAAAATATCTTGTGACAGGAGGAACAGGATTCATAGGCAGCGCGCTGGTAAAGCGTCTGATTAATGAAGGTCAAGATGTTAGGGTATTGGACAATAATCTCAGAGGAGCAGCAGAAAGGCTTAAGGAAAACAAAAGAAAAGTCGAGTTTGTTAATGCAGATATTAGGGATGCTGAAAGTGTGCAAACAGCATGCAAGGGTATTGATGTTGTATGCCATCTTGCTTATATTAACGGCACGGAATTTTTCTACAAAAAACCAGAGCTAGTCTTGGATGTAGGAGTTAAAGGAATGGTTAATATTATTGATGGATGTATAAGGGAAAATGTAAAAGAGCTGATTTTAGCTTCAAGCTCTGAGGTTTATCAAACTCCAGCGAATATTCCAACTGACGAAACTGCTGCCTTGTGCATTCCAGATGTCTTAAATCCACGCTATTCTTATGGCGGTGGAAAAATTATTAGCGAGCTTATGACGATAAACTATGGGCGCAAATACTTTGACAGAGCATTAATCTTCAGACCACATAACGTGTACGGGCCTGACATGGGATGGGAGCATGTAATCCCTCAATTTACGCTTAGAATGAAGGACATCGTTAAAAATAAAAAAAGCAAGAAAATTGGTTTTCCAATACAGGGAACTGGAAATGAAAAAAGGGCATTCATTTTTATTGATGATTTTATTGATGGACTTATGCTTGTTTTGGAAAAAGGGGAGCATTTAGGCATTTATCATATTGGAACTATGGATGAAATTTCGATAAAGCAGGTTGCGGCTGAAGTGGGAAAATACTTTGGAAAAGAAGTTGCTATTGTGCCTGGCAAGCTGTCTAAGGGAAGTACAATAAGAAGGTGTCCGGACACAGCAAAATTGAGAAAACTGGGTTTTAAACCAAAAACTTCTTTTCAAGATGGATTGCATAGAACTGCTAAATGGTATGATGAAAATGCCCATAAAAAGCCCGAAACAAGACTAGGCGAGATATACATATGAAAAAACCCGAACACTTTATATTGGGAAATGAATCAAGCGCTGTTGTCGAGCAATGCCAGATATGCAGTAGTCCAAAACTTGAGCCTATTATGTTTCTTGGCTATTTGCCCCCAGTAAACGCTTTCAACACAATAGGTGACAGGCCAAAAGAACAGCTGAGCTATCCTGCGCAGCTGCTTTATTGCCCAAGATGCCATCTGGTTCAGCTCGGATTGATTGTAAGCCCAAAAATACTTTTTTCACCTGAGTATCCTTATACAAGCAGTACAACAAAAATATTGAGTAATAATTTTGCAGAGCTTTATCAGGAATGCAAAACCATTGTTAATTTAAGTAAGAATGACTTGATAGTCGACATAGGTTCAAATGACGGCAACTTGTTGAGCAACTTTAAAGAAAATCATAATGTTCTTGGGATAACGCCGGAAAATATTGGAAAGATTGCAATTGAAAGAGGAATTCCAACAATTATAGATTTTTTTAATAAAGAAGTTGTCAATAAACTAAAAAAAGAACATGGAAAAGCAAAAATTATCACAGCAACAAACGTATTTGCCCATATGGATAATATTAATGAAATTTTGGAATTAATTCTTGAGCTATTGAAAGATGATGGTGTTTTTATCTCTGAATCTCATTATCTCTTGAGGCTTATAGAGACTTCGCAATACGATACAATATACCATGAGCATTTAAGATACTATTCCCTGTACAGCATTAGGTATTTGCTCGAGAAGCACGGGCTTGAAATTATACATGCGAAAGAAATTCCCACACATGGCGGCTCAATAAGAGTTTATGCTGCCAGGAAAAGCAAGTTTAATAAAAATAAAAGTGTTGAAGCAATACTTCAACAAGAGAATGAATTCTTTTTAGACAACAAAAGGCTTTTCGAATTTAAGAATAAAGTTGTGTTATCCAAGCTCGAGCTGTACTCTCTGCTGCTTGGCATAAAGAAGCAAAACAAGCGCATTTACGGCATTGGAGCGCCCTCGAGAGCAAGCACATTAATCAATTACATAGGCATTGACGATGGGATAATTGATTGTGTACTGGAAATATCGGGCTCCCACAAGATAGGCAAATACATCCCAGGGACAATTATTCCTGTGCTTGAGGAATCCAAGCTCTTTGAAGACCAGCCGGAATATGCGTTACTGTTTTCTTGGCATATTGCAAATGAAATAATTCCAAAATTAAAGCAAAAAGGATTTAAAGGCAGTTTTATAGTACCCTTGCCAAATCCGCGCATACTCAAGTAAACACAAATGGAACTATATAAAAAAATCCTGCTTATCTCCTTATTCATAATTTTTCTATTTTTAAGAATATTTGTCGATTCTCCAAGCATTCTTCTTGCAGCAGACAGCCTGAAATTCCTAAGCCTAGCAAAAAATTTTCCATATCACACTTTAAGCAATAATCAGCTGTATTTGCTTCATGCCCCATTTTATCCGTATACTATTCACTTTGCTAATTTGTTAATTAAAGAAGACTATCTCGCAGCAATAGCCCTTAATTTAATAGCTGCTTGCGTCACATTTTTTGTGATTTACAGGTTTTTGATGATGTTAACAAATAATTTCAAAACCACTTTTATTACTCTTCTTTTCGTAACACTGTCTGTCGATTTAATAATAGCATCGCACAAGGTTACAAGAGAATCATTTGTTATAATGATGCTTGTTTCAGCAATTTATTTTTATGCCAAAGGAGTGAAATATGAAGATAAAAAATCACTTGTTTATGCTTCCATAATTGGCGGAATCCTCGGCGTTACAACAGACCATGCAATCTTCTTGTTTCCGTCATTTGGTTTGTCTTATCTAATCCTAAACAGCAAGAAAATAAGCTTCAAGAAGTTTGATTTTCCAAATCTAAAATACGCTATTCTGCCTGTTGCAGTTACATTCCTTTTTTATGCTTCTTGGATTGGGATTAGGGCCTACCAATATTCAACCCACGAGTATTATCCTACGGGTTATGAAGGGGCACCGTTAAGAACAGAAAGCTTTGGGCTATTTGAACTGATTAACCCATCGAATTTTGAAGATTTTGACACAAGAGAAATCACCGGAATTGGTTTTATACCTAGGGTAAAAAATTACTTATACGTTTTGGGTTATATATTCAATATCGAACTTTTCTCTATACCGATAGGATTAAACTTTACCACTATGAAGTATCTTTTGTCACTAAAGCACATTTTCTATATGTTCATAATCTACCTCCCTCTTGCAATAATCGTAACTAGGGGATTTTTCTCCATACTTAAGAACTTCAAGAAAACAAGGAAAATTTACAACAACATTGACCTGTATATGCTTTCATTATTCCTGATATTTGTGTCTCCAATAACCCAACAAACAATTTCTCAAAGACATGTTTATCCCGCCTACACATTCTTTTTTTATATCATGGCTTGTGGCTTAATCAACTTGTTTAAGAAAATTGATGCGGTAAAAAAATATACAAAATTATCTTTTGTCACTTTAGTGATGCTAACCTTACTGCTTATACCCTGGTATTATAATCACAATAATTTCATTTTTCAGCTCAAGAAAGTAGTTTCATCCCAGAATACAGTTGATTTTGTAAACAAGCATATTGAAAAAACAGCTGCAATAATGGCCCAACCGGGCTATACTTACAAATTAATCTATATGACCGGCAACAGAGCAATAAGCATGCCTTCTTCGGCCAAAGATTTATTACCGTTTGTAGAATACTATAACATCAGTTACGTTATGTTTGGAAGATATTATACACTGGACAAGTACCAGCACAGCACGGATTCAATACAAATAATTAAAGACAGACCTGATAAATTTAGGCTAGTAGCCACCATAAATGAGGATTACACTAAATATATAAACCCGAAAGACCCTGCAAGCACAGATGAAGTTTATATCTATGAAGTTAAAAAGTAAAATGCCTACGTTTGCTCACAATAGACATCAAGACCCGTAAATCCGTAGAAATAAAAAATTCAAATGACTAATCAATCTAAAGCAGTATTGAGCAACTTGCCAGTGCAGTTTTTGCACATTCCAAATTCTCTTTTATCTTCAATGATTTGCCTCCTAAAATTTTGATATTTTTTGTTATTCCAAATATCCATGAATTTTTCCTTAAAGGCATTTCCAAACGTATACGTGGCGTTATAATCATAGCAGCAGGGAACTACCGAGCCGTCTGTCATAATCATAGTGCTTAGCCAGACGCGAGTGCAATAATGTATGTCTACTTTTTCTTTATTAATCCAATTTTTTGTATCCGCGTACCTTCTAAACTCAGGGTTATCTGGGATATACTGGGCCTTTTCTTCGTCCGAAAGGTTATCCACTTCGCCAACAATAACACCTTTTAAAGTTAGTTTATCGACCCCAATCTCTTTTGCCAACTCTTCTATCTTGCTAACTTCATGCTCGTTATGCTTCATTACAATAAATTGCACCTCAATATAAGGAAGCTTTCTCTTAAGCTCCCTTTTCATCTTAACTATTCTCTTTAAATTGTCTATGACTAGATTAAAATCTCCTGATTTTCTATACTGCACATAAGTATCTTGACTTGCGCCATCGATAGACACAATCAAGTCATCAAGTTCAGATTTAACAAGCCTTTCCACATCTTCTTCCTTGAAAAAATGGCCGTTTGTGCTCACCCTTACAAATGACCTTTTATTTTTCGCGTATTCAATCATCTTGTAAATATCCTTATTCATAAAAGGCTCTCCAAAATTATACAGGGTTATATTAAAAAGGTAATCACCAATCTCATCTACAACTTTCTTAAAATTGTCAAATGACATAAAGCCCTTATTTCTGGTTAAAGTGCCAGCTCCTGTAGGACAAAGCGGGCATTTTAAATTACAGATATTTGTAGGCTCTATCATTAATATAATAGGATA
>JBBSVT010000093.1:0-3070 GCA_038046685.1 Nanobdellota archaeon | reverse complement strand
TAGAAACCCCCCTGCTGAGCAAAGCTGTCCATATTTTTACTTCGTAGAGGTTTAGCGCAAAAAACCTCCTTAATCTACTTAAAAATTCTTCTTTGACTATCATTTAAACACACCCCCCTTTTGTTATTACAAAGGGGATAAAAAACACTACTATTAAAATGTTGTTATTTTTAGTCATCCCACAGTAATTTCATTATAAAATGGTAATTATTTATATTAACTTATCAGTCATTACATAATTGATTGAACTAATATTTAAATGTTTTGGAAATAACAAGGGAACTACTCTTTAGTAAATAATAATAAATCGAAATATGATAAGTGTATCGTTTTCAAGAACAACATATCTTGCCTAAAATCATTAAAACTCAACCTTTACCGGCTTTTTCTCAGTCTCATCTGTTTTGAAGAATTCTTTCTCTTTAAAATTCAACATTCCCGCAATTACATTGCTTGGAAATTGCTGTATTTTGTTATTAAGCGTCATGACATTATCATTGTAGAATTGTCTTGAAAAAGCAATCTTGCTTTCTGTCCCTGACAATTCTTCCTGCAGCATTTTGAAGTTTTCCGAAGCTTGTAACTTTGGATAATTCTCGGAAACTGCGAAAATTGTTTTTAGGGCGTTAGTTATCATATCACTGGCTTTAGCTTTTTCACTCATTGATCCTGTTATCAATGCAGCCCTCATTTTAGTAACTTCTGTCAAAACACCTTTTTCGTGTTTCATGTAGCCCTTAACAGTATTTACAAGATTTGGGATTAGGTCGTATCTTCGCTTTAACTGTACATCAATTTGACTCCATGCATTATTAACCCTGTTTCTGAGCATAATCAAGCCGTTAAAAGTTAGAATAATATATAAAATAACTAGAGCCCCTATTCCAACTAAAACCCATAAAATAACATTTGTCATTGAAACACCTTAAAGTAATAATTTTTAATTAATATATAAATGTTTGTAACTATTGCTGAATATCAAACCATTAAATTTTTAAATTAGAAAAACATACCAAACTTATTATGACAATAAAAAACCAATTTAAAACTGCTATTTTGTTGGCTTTACTTACATCTCTATTGTTTTGGGTAGGAAGCTATTTTGGAAAAACTGGCCTGATTTTCGCAGGAATCTTTGTTGTGCTGATGAACTTTGGCTCTTACTTTTTTTCTGATAAAATTGTGCTCTGGATGTACAGGGCTAAGGAAGCTAAGCAAAGCGAACATCCCAAATTGCATAAAGTTGTCAAAGAAGTTGTTAAATTAAGCAATTTGCCGATGCCAAAGGTTTATATAATTCCTACTAACAGCCCGAATGCCTTCGCGACTGGCCGTTCGCCTAAACATGCAGCAGTAGCAGCAACAGAAGGAATTTTGAAGATTTTAGATGAGGAGGAGTTAAAAGGAGTCATATCGCATGAATTTGCTCATATCAAAAATAGAGATATTTTAATTTCTACAATAGTCGGCACAATTGCAGGTATTATCTCTTATGTTGGTGTAATGGCAAGATGGTCAGCTATTTTTGGAGGCAGTAGGGATGATGACAGAGGTGGAAATTTAATAAGCTTGTTGGTTTTGGGAATAATAACCCCCTTAGTCGCAACACTAATACAATTGGCAATTTCGAGAAGCAGAGAATACTTAGCAGATGAAAGCGGCGCTAAAACTGTAAAAAATGGCAATGCGTTGGCAGATGCATTGGAAAAGATTGAAAAAAATGTCGATATTAATCCCATGAGGTTTGGGACATCAGCCACTGCGCATTTGTTTATCAGTAATCCTTTTAGAAACACGTCTTTCCTCAAATTTTTCATGACACATCCGAGCACAAAATCCAGAGTAGCAAGGCTCAGAGCATTGAAATTTTAATCTCTTTTGGTTTTCTTTTTCTGCACCTCTTCAAGTTCATCGAGAATTTCTTTTGTACTTTTTTTCCTTTCCCTATCTTCTATAGGCGATTCTTTATCTTCTTTCCCTAATACCTCAAAAGCTTTATCTGATTTTTTTGTTTCTGCCGTTTTATTTTGTTTTTTTAATCTCCAACTATATATTTTCCCAGCGATTCCGATGGTCAAAAATAAAATACCTATAACAATAATATTAGGTGTATATGTTCTCAAAAACATCAATAAAATCACACTTAAAATTGCCTTTGGCTCAAATACATTTCCGGCTCCAAACATGCTGCCAAGTATTGGCGTAGTATCAATGCCAACAAAATTATCATAGATAATTAATACAAAGTAAGGAAGCATTATCAAAATTCCAATGCTGAAAGAGACTTGGGTTAAAACTATTGAGAATAATCTAATATTCATAATCAAGAGATACAGAATAGTAAGCAAACTCAATAAAACAACAAAATAAATTATTTTATTAGCATTTAGATAACTCGTTAATCGATTGTATTTTTCTAAAACTCCAATTTTAGGCATTTCCAACTGGCTGGGAAGTGTATCACTAATAACACTAAAGAAAAATTCTTTATCGCTAATTTTTCCGGCGCTATAATCCTTGCACAAAACACCTAGACTGCTTAAATCAGGCGCTAAAGAGCTTTTTCCCTGCATTTCACTGCAAGCTTTATCAACATCACCAGATCCCAGCTTTGAGCATGTTTGCATTACTTGCTCTTCATTCTCAATCTTTATTCCCCTCATTTTAAATTCTTCATAATTTTGACAATTTTCTCGCATAGACTTTAGCAGACTTTTATTAGTGCAGATTTGATTTATTGTTACTAAATTTTCTCCTTTATCCAATGAAGAACAGGACTCTGTCAACTTGCTTACAATCTGTTTTTGTGCCTCAGGAGAAGCATAAGCAAAAATATCACCAAAGATAGCTTTTATTAAGTCAGGAAAATTAAAAGTTATTGTTGAGAATATAAGCGTAGCTATAAGTAAAGTAATCAATGATTTTATGATTGAAATAAGGAAATTCTTGAAGCCCATTATCTTAGAAACTATATAGAAAGAATATAAAGATTTCTAAAAAACGGCGTTATTGAACAGTTATATAAGTGGGTTTCCCCACACGATTTTTTGTAATAGAAAATCGTGAGGGT
>JBBSVT010000092.1:0-29065 GCA_038046685.1 Nanobdellota archaeon | reverse complement strand
CTACTATCAAAAATTCATGTGGCAAAAAAGTGTAAACCAAATTCGGTACTATACATGAATTAGTTTCCTCCGCAGTATTTAAATACAAGTTTAGTTTCGCGCCTTGAATGGGAAAGAAAAAAGACAAGACCAAGAAAATAAGCGCAAAAAAAGAGCGCTATTTAAAATTCAGAAAGGACAAGCCCTCTTCATTTACAGTTAGTATGCCTGATCTAAGTGAAGACCAAGTCCAGCAGCGAAAGTTTGATCAGCAGAGAATAGATAATTTCTGGCGTCATTACAGACGGCCGCCTCCAAGGTTTGTCAGTGAAAGAAAGGCAAGAAGCAAGCGATAATTTTCACGATAAGGGTAACAAAATTTTGGATAATGCCCTCACTAATAAAGAAAATAATACCCCAGTATACTGATTTCTATACGATAAAACAAAAACTTTTTATATGGAATTAAACAAGAAGATCATACGTGGGGGTGGAAATATTGCAGCTCTTTTCTGATAATGAAAAAGTAGATTACATTACGATAGAGCGCAATATATTCACTCACAAGCAAATTGAGAAAAGAAATGGCATAATTTTTATGCGAATGAAAAAAAGGATTCTCTGTAACAATAACGCATCATGAAAGATAAAACTTTGCGAATTCTAGTTGTGATTGCTTTTTTTATTGTTGTTCTGATTTTGCTGTCAAAGCTTAGCGAAGTTGTCATTTGGCTGGTCGCTGGAATGTTGGCTTTTCTTGTTTATAGGAATTGGACAAAAATTAAGAAATTGTGGAAATGAATGCCAATTATGCAAATGCAATAGCGATAGTACTTGTTGTTGTTTTGGTTACAAACGTTACGCTGCTGGCTTTGAATAAAATTCACGAACTTCTGTTCTGGGTTATAATAATGGCAAGCGCTCTTTTTGCATATAAGATAGTGCCGAAGCTAGAGAAAAAACTATATCTTTAATAATTTTTTAATCTCACTTACAAAAATTTGAGCTTCTTCTTCGGTATTGTAAAGGTACAAAGAAGCCCTTACGCTTCCTTTAAGATTATGGTTATTGAACCAGCTGTGCACGCAATGGGCACCGCTTCTTGTCATTATGTTTTTTGACGCATCCAAGATTCTTGAAACATGATTCGGATCCATTCTGTCAATATTAAATGAGAAAATTCCGCTTCTTTTTTCAGCATCTTGCGGACCAATAAGATTTATCTTTTTGCTGCTTGTGAGACATTCTGTAATTAATTTGTTTAATCTTCCATCATGCTCCGCTACTTTTCTCATTCCGATTTTCTTGAGGTATATGCATGCCTCCCCTAATCCTATAATACCTGCATAGTCTTGCAGACCGGCCTCAAACCTCATCGGCAAAGCCTCGATTTTATAGCCATCATAAGTTGAGTCGATAACTGTTTCGCCGCCAATGATGAACTGCTCCATATTCTCAAGCAATTCTTTTTTACCATACAAGACTCCGGTACCTGTCGGTCCCAGCATTTTATGACCAGAGAATGCCATAAAATCTGCATCCAAGTTTCTAACATCAGTTTCCTTGTGAGGAACGCTTTGTGCTGCATCAACCAAAAGCAATGCTTCATGTTTATGCGCTATCCTTGCTATTTCCCCAATGGGATTTGTGACTCCATCAAGATTGGAAGTATGCACGATAGACACCAGTTTTGTCGTTTCCGTGAAGCTATTGCTAAAATTTTCAAGATTAAAAGTATTGTCCGTATTGCTTTCAACAACCTTGACCTTTACTCCCTTTTTCCCAAGCTTTAGCCATGGCAGCAAATTTGAATTATGCTCCTTACCGCTGATGATAACCTCATCTCCATTCTTTAGCCCCAAAGAATTTGCAACAAGATTTATGCCTTCTGTCGTATTTCTAGTGAAGATAATTTCTGAGCTGTGTTTTGCATTGATAAAATTTCTGACTTCATTTCTTGATTTATCAACCTCTTCTTCAACCCTTCTTGCTAACTTATGTGCACTCCTTCCTGCGCAAGCAGTGTATTCTTTGTAGTATTCATCAATCTTATTTATTACCTGTATAGGCTTTAGGGACATGCATGCATTGTCAAAGTATATTATCGGCTTTGACAGCATTGGAAAATCTTTTCTTATTTTGTCTGCACTATGCCCAAAAATCATTTTTCAAGCTCCTCATCTATTAATGCTCTAAAAGTTCTGAAAGGCTTAGGCCCAACTATCTTCTGCTTGTTAATGAAAAATGTTGGAGTTCCTGTGACACCGGCATGCATGCCCATCAAAGTATCAGCTTCAACCTCACTTTTATACTTCTCCTTTTCCAAGCATTCATCAAATTTTTTGGTATCCACTCCAAGTGTTTCTGCAATTTGGCTAAGTTTATTGCTGCTCATGTTTTCCTGCAATTCAAATAAAAGTTTGTGGTATTGGTGGTACGCTCCCTGCTCCTGGGCGCAATTTGCTGCAAGGGCTGATTGATAGCTGTTACTATGAGGGGGTATGTAAAATGATTTAAACTGGAAGTTTACTTTTCCTTTATAATAATCAATTACGTCCTCAACTATTGGTTCTGCTTTTTTGGTATAAGGGCAGGCATAACATCCAAATTCAATCACTGTCAGCTCTGCTTTTTCATTTCCGATTATCGGATCATCTTTTTCAATCATAGGATAGACAATTTCGCGCTGAATATCTACATCAACAGACGATATTCTGTTATTTTTCCCTGTTGGATCAAGCAAACATAAGCCAGTTTCTGCTGGCCCATTGCAGTTGCCAAATTTTGCATAATTATAAATTCCGACAGAGCTTTCATAAACGCTCCATAAAAATACTACTACAATGATCCATGACATTGCCTTATAATGCCTGTAAATAAATCCCGCGGCCTTTGGAGAAAACTTGAGTGCTTTTCCCGTTATTTCCGCTTTTATTCTGTCATCAAGCCCGCTTTTGCATTTCCTTAGTGTTGCTGTTTTGAATAAGCAGTCTATTGCCTCAACAGCCAGTTTTCTGTATTTTACACTAAAAATACCAAGCACAGCAAAGACAGGCAAAGCGATTAAACATAATACCATTAAACCACCTTTTATCCTATAGAAATCTAAACTTGAGGATTTAAAGGTTTCTAAAATTAATCAGAAAAGGTAGGGGCTTCGCTGTTTTGCTCAACCAGCATATGCAGTCAGTTAGAGTGAGTTAAAGCCAGTTTTTTTATTTATGCCTTTTACGCAAGCAAAAGCTAAAATTTTGTTAAAATTGACGTTTAGCCAGATTCCCTGCAAGTTGACTTGCGCTCCCTTGCATTCCAATATAGCAAAATCAGCCTTAACAAGTATTGGCATTAAGTACTTTTAACTGCAAATGAGTTTTACAGCTACGCACCCCCAGTGTTTAAAATAACAATTTATATTTATAGGTTGCCTATATACTGTATATGCAAAGCTAAAGAATATGTAAAAGAGGTAATATTTGAAGAAGCATATATTTTAATGTTAATGATTTGGAAGATAAGCCTCAATTGTCAATGTGGCCCTATAGGGCATCAATCGTCCTTCATTATATTGGGCCTGCCTTTCACTCCGGTCAGGAATTTCAGCTGAGAGTCTGTATTTTGTTACTGTCCTGCGTGCAATAGTACCAACCTTTTGTTTGATTTGACTGTCACTGTAAGCCTTCTTTTTCGCCAGTTCCTCTTCAAACACAGTATTCAAACGAGGTATAGTATTATACTCCATAACATGATATTGAATAGGCAACAGAAAGGTTACTGGCAAAACTGCAGTGCCATTGTACGATTCAATTTTCACGCTTCTTCCTTGCAGCAGTTTTGAATAAGTACTTGAAGTATAATTAGTTTCTGTTTCGAAAGGCAATTGTACTCGAGGAAGCACTACCAAATGTTTTGGGTCAAGGTAAAGCAAAAAACCGGCCTGTTTCTTTCCAATGACTGAATAAATCTGCAGCAGTGACTCTATAACCCAATTTCTTTGGTTGATTAACCATTTGAGAAAATGTTGGACATTCTTTGGAACTTGCAAAGCTCTAAGTCCGGGCACCATCTTCGTAAAATGTTCTGAAGGTCTTATACTAAAGTCACCATACCCTCTTACTATGTAACTTATATCCGGCTGTGCAATGACATGTTCGATTGAATTTGCTATTAGAGAATGTCCTGAAGTTGGCACAAAGTGCTTCGTGCCGTTTGTTGTGTCACTGGCTTTTTCAGTGCCCATCAATCTTTCAAGGATACTGCAATAATACCGAGGGCGTATGCCGCGCCCGCTTCTACTTGAGGAGGTTGCGACACTCTGTTTACTATTTCTGGATCCTCAATGACCGCTTCAATAGCCCTGTCTATAGCTGTTATCGGTTTATTTAATATGGCGGAATTCAACAAGACTTTCTGCGCCAGATGCAATGTTTGGCTTGATACTAAAGACACACTCATAATCCAAGTGGTAAAAGTCAATTACTTTTAAATCTATCGATATTTACAACTCATTAGTAATAATAAATGCAATTAGATGACTCTTATAACGAAAATAAATAAAAATAAAAGGCTTTATTTAGCCTTTCCCAAAATTCTAAAAACTTTTGTGCCGCATGAGCCACATACACCCTTCATTGCTTTCATGCCATTCTTCATCGTGACTTCCTTGCCATCTTTGATTTCAACTTCTTTCCTGCATTTCATACATCTTCCTTTTGTCATTATATTCACCTCAAAAATTTCATTAAATCTAGGATTTGAATACCTATTAGCACACAATATATTAAGTTATATATAAATTTTTGGTTTTATAATGAGCAGATTTGTTACTTAAGGGTTTAGAATTACTCTACTATCTCCAATAATTCCTTGATGTTGTTTATCTCGTAATCTGCATCAGGCGCCTTGATTTCAGGGTTCCCATACTTTGCAAAGCAAGTGAGTACTCCAAGCTGCTTGGCTCCTTTAATGTCCCTTTCAGGCCTGTCTCCCACCATAAGGCATTCTTGCGGCTTTGCTTTAAGTTTCTTAAATGCAACTTCAAAAGGCTTGTTGCTTGGCTTCATTTCTCCAGTATCGTCAAATGTGACTACCACATCAAACAAATGGTTGATTTTCATAGAAACCAGCCTTATCCATGCCTTTAGCCTCGGTGCATCAGATACAATGGCCAATTTAATACCTCTTTGCTTTAACTCGAACAGTACCTGGGACACATGAGGGTATGGCTCAAGAAATCCTGCCCGCACTCTTCTATAAGCCACTATGCCGCTGGCCAAAATTTCATAATCAATCTTTTTAGCGACTTTCTCAAGGAATTTTTGGAATATAGTTTTCTCCTCCAAGCCATATTTGTCATAAAGCGAAAACAGCTCTTTTATTGCCTTGTTTTTGTCAACATCCAAGCCGGCTCCGATCATGGCAGAAACAGCGGCATCACAGCTAAGCTTTTTCATTGTCATGAAATCTATCAAAGTGTTGTCCAAATCGAAGATGACTGCTTTAATCATGAGGAACAGAAAATTTGCATGTTATATAAAAGTTATCGAATTTGAAATGAATCAATAAACAAAAATCTAATCAAAAAGCATTATAGCGACTTTTGGCTGTAAACATGAAAAAAGTAAACCGCATTTGATGTTTTTTAATGAATATATAGGCGAGGCAAAATAGTGACTTGTGAGCGAGTTCGCTCAGAACGAGCTCACTCGCATGCCACTGGCAGGAAAGATTTTGCTGAGCACAATCTATTGTTGCGCAGCAACGGATTGATTTTTATGTGGATTATTATTATTCAAATTTTTGGAATCAGTACGTTCATTAGACCTTTGCTTCTTCTATAGCTCTGAAAGTCATCGGTAGAGGGAACATGCCCATTTTTTACAACCAATTCCGTGTAGTCAGTTAATGCACTGAGTATTCTAATGTAACCATCCAAGATGGTCGTCTTGTTTTTTTGATACTTGTGACCGTTACTTCTCACAGTTTCTATACTCTCAAGCGCTGTTTTATATTCTGAAGTAATTTCCGGCAATATCTTTCCGAGTATATCACTCATGTTCTGTTGCGGTCTTCTATCTTCCGTCATAATAACACACATAGTATCAAGAAATTTAGCAGCATAGGAATCTGGTACTGATTCAAGTGCGCCAAAAGAGTTTTGTAAAAGTGGTACAGGGTTTCTGAATTCAAGATTCTTGATGGCAGTTTTTCGTGTAAAATGATATGCTTGACCAACTGCATATGCTGCTGTCAGGTCAGTTTCCAATAATTGTATTAAATTTGGAGGATAAGGAATTTTACGCTCATTTAAGAATTCTGCAATACTTGAACTTAAAGGATCTTCGTCTACTCGGATTCTGTATTTTTTTCTTAATTCTTCAAGGAGTAATGGAAGTACTTCCTCAAACTCAGTTTTTTGAGCGACAGCATCACATATTCCCTTCATTTAGTCCACCATCTTAAACAAATTCATAATAGATCATAATAGAAAAAACAACTTATATTTATTTGTTTTTATTACTTTATAATGGTTCTCAATTTTCAAATTTCACTTCAAATTATCCGTAAAATATCCAACTACTCTTTGTATGTATTCCTCAGGTCTTATTGAATGCGTCATTCCATGGTCCGCATCCTCAACAATCCACAACTCAGCTTTTTTATTTGCATTGTGCAATAAATAAGCTTCGCTAACTGGAATCTGCGAGTCTTTTTCTGCATGTATCAACAATACCGGAACATCAAGTTTTCCTATGGCATCTACAGGATTTACCTTGTCAATGTCAATCTTCAAAAATAAAATCCCATAAAATCTGGTCAAATAAGCCAATGGGTGCTTGAAAATGAGGAAAATTCTGTACATATGCTCAACCATATGGCTCAGTTTTGCATATGTGCTGTCTGTCACAATTACTTTCACATTCTTGTGAGTTGTCATTAAAGCGACTGCTCCTCCCATTGAAAAGCCAAAAAGCCCTATTTTTGTTATGTTCTTTTCTTTTTTTAGATAATCTATGGCACCTAACAAATCATTTTTTTCAAGATAGCCTGCAGTTGTGTAGCTTCCTTCACTTTTGCCAAAACTTCTGAAGTCAAATAAGAAAACATTAAAGTCTTTTGCCAGAAATTCAGCAATTCCAAGCAGGTTTGCTTTATCCGCAGGGTAACCATGCATCACTATGATTGTTGCCTTTGCCTTGTTGTTTGGAATAAACCATCCGCTTAATTTTATGCCATCGCTGCTTTTAAACGCGACTTCCTCGTAATTGAGCCCTAAATCAGACGGCTCAAGATTTGTAATTATCTTTTGTGGATGTATGGATATATAAAATGTGAGTAATGAGAGTAATATAAGAAATAATGCAATAAAAAGCAGAATTTTAATCATGAGTTGCATGAGTTTATTTGGTTTTTAGAGTATAAAAAGATTACGAATTATCGGTATTGGTTAATCTTGGGGTGGTAAGTGTCAGGTGGTAACTTTAAGGTGGCTTAAACCCATTCAGCTCTACAGTCAGAACATTCCAACTTACTATTTTTATCTGTTTTGTCATAGGTTATTTCATCTTTTACTACAAAATCCCCTTCCCTGAAAACCTTAATAGTTATTCTGCCTGTTATTATTTCTGTTTGGTTTTTACTATGGCATTGAGAACACTCATCTTTTCTTGACATAATTCTCACCTCAATGAACTACCCCGCCCTAAATGGACGGGGTATCCTTAAGCAAATAAGCCAAAAAAGAACAAAAACATTAAATAATATAGTTGATTTACGCGCATAATGGGGCGAATCATGACACCAGAAATTGAATTAGAACCTACAGAAACTAAAATTGAGATAGAACCTATAGAATCAGAAGCTGATGACCTTTATGTAGATACAGCAAGTTATAAAATTGCAAACTATCCAGCGGATTTTACTTTAGAGGTTTTATATCAAAAAATTAAAAATAAAGAGATTATTCTTCCAGATTTCCAAAGAAGCTATGTTTGGACAAAAAAGAAAGCGGGCAGATTAATTGAATCTTTCTTATTGGGATTACCTGTTCCCCAAATATTTCTTTATAAAGTTCCTGAAAGTGAATCTTTACTTGTAATAGATGGTCATCAAAGATTAAAAACGATTTGTTTATTTTTTGATGGTATCTGGAAAGATAATAGCAAATTCACTCTTCTTGGTGTTAAAACAACATGGGAAGGTAAAACATTTGTAGATTTAGAACCTAATGAGCAAAGGAGATTTAAGAACTATGTATTGCGTTCAATACTTTTTGAGCAGACAGACCCTAAAGATAATAGAAGTATTTTTGAGATTTTTGAAAGATTAAATACTGGGGGTATGCCTTTAGTTCAACAAGAAATAAGAAATTGTATGGTTAGAGGCAATATTATTAAATTTTTGAAGGAATTAAATGCTCATAAAAGTTGGAGAGAACTTTTAGATAGTGATGAACCAGATGATAGGTTAATGGATATAGAGTTTATATTAAGATTTTTCGCACTTTATAAAAATTGGAAGAATTACAAGAGACCTATGAAAGATTTTATTACTGATTATATGGAAGAAAATAAGAACCTATCGCGCGAAGAAATGCATAAATTAAAAGACTTATTTATTAAAACCACTGATTTAATATTGAAAAGAATAGGGAAGAAAGCTTTTATAGGTAAAAGAGGAGTTCATGTTTCAATGTTGGATTCTATGATGGTTGCAATAGCTACTTTAATAGATAAAATTCCAGAAAAAGAAGATTTACGCCCGAGATGGAAAAGGTTAGTGTCAAATAAAGCATATGAAGGAAGAATAGCAAAGTCTACAACTGATACAGATAGAGTTCAAGAGAGAATAAAACTTGCTTTACAACATTTTGGAAAATGAGTTCTATGCGTGTAGATAACCTTTTAATAGAAATTGATGAGACCATATCAAACATAAACAAATTTAACCCTTCTGCTTTAGAACGTGATTATTTAGCCAAATTTTTAGCAGTATTAATTTCTGGTATTTATGAAGAATGTATAAAAGATATGATTACTCAAAAAATTTGTTCTACTTGCTCTCAAGAGGCAATGCTTCTCGTAGAAAACTACCTTTATGAGCATTTTAGAAATCCCACAAATGCTAATATTGTAGAATTATTATCCAAATTTAATTCAAAATGGAGTGATGACTTTAACAATCCACATATAATCCATAACATATTAAAAAGTGGAGTAGACTTAATAGTGGAAAATAGAAATCATTTTGCTCATGGTCAGCCATTTAATGCCACTTTACACGATATAACTGAAGCACATAAAAGAGGAAAAGAAGTAATTAAGAAATTACGGGAAATAATCTTAATTGACTAACACCCGCTTTCTTACCACCCTTTATTTACCACCTGATATTTTACCAATACCCGAATTATCAAAACCTTTAAAAATCTGTTTCTATACCAAAAACCAATGGAAACACTTGAGTCATTGAAGTGGCTTAAAGACCACAATCTTTATGAATTGGCATCTAAGGTTGCGCTCTCCTTAAAGGGAGTTTTCACTCCTTGCCTGGCAGTAAAAGATGAAAAAGTTTTGATAGTTGGCGATGTAGGATATGAAAATAGGAATGTTGCTGCGGTCTTGTCCGGCGCTTATTATCTCTCAGCTGAGCTGCTCAATCTAGACACAAAATTGATATTTCAAAATGTTAAATCCAGGGGAGATATTTCTGATGATGATGTGATAAAAAACCTATCAGAGCTTAAAAGCGGGAATGTGATAATATTGAACATGTCTGACAAGCTTGGCAATATACAAAATCTGGGAAAAAGCTTTAGGAGATGGGCAAATAAAAAGAGTCATCGCTTTATATCCGCAATGAGTTTAGGGGATCTTGCTACGAGCAATATAGATTTGATATTAAAAGCTATAGATGTCAATTATAAGCCCTTGCAGGCACAGCATGAAAAAATAAGGCAAAGCATCGAAAAAGCAAAAGAGATTCATATAACAACTCCCGCAGGCACCGACCTGTACTATGATAAAAGCGGAATCGGTGCGATTGCTGCCGATGGCAACTATACAATGCCCGGAAGAGGTGGAAATTTGCCAGCAGGCGAGGTTTATGCTCCTCCAAATGGTAAGGGAGTAGAAGGAAAGGTTATTATTGATGGCAGCTCAAGGACGCATGAGCATACGATTTTGATTAGAAAGCCCATTGAATTAACAATAGAAAATGGAAACATAGTTGATATTAGAGGTGGAGAAGAAGCAAAACAGCTTGAAAATACATTAAAATGGGCAGCATCAGTTGCGAAAAACCCAGGAAATGTGAGAAGAATTTGCGAGCTTGGCATTGGCTTAAATCCAAAAGCTTCAATAATAGGGGCAATGATTGTTGATGATAAAACTCTAGGGACAGCACACATTGGAATAGGCTCTAATTACTGGTTTGGCGGAAATATTTATGCAATTATACATCTTGACCAAGTATTTAAGAATCCGACAATCTATTTGGATGATGAACTGCTCAAAATCTAAGCTATTCGTCTTCCTCCGTAAATTGCTTCATCCAGCGCGGCAATTCCACTTCTGGATATTTTTTTCCTGACCCTTCAAAATATGTCCCCTTTTCTTTAAGCCTTTCCATAGGATGTGGATAATCTAACAAAATATATAAAGATTGTTTAGTCAGTGCAAGTGACTACAGTCTTTAACTCTAATTAAAAGTCAAGTCATTAATTTTGTATTGCCATATTTGACATCCCATGTCTACATCACATATTTCAAAAGATTTATATGCCAGAAGCACAATCCTGATTCACCAAGAAACAGGGTATTTTCATGAGCAAGAAAAATAAGAATCAGTACAACCAGGCAGGTCAAGCGGGGGAAAGCAGCGAAATTCCTCAGCCTTCTGCTCCGGAGCCAAAAGAATTACAGGCTATTTCTAAGCTTCCGCAGGATGTTCAGGACAAGCTTAAGCTGATAAAATCAAAACTGGAAAAATTCCAAAAAAAAGTGCTTGAAAAGTTTGACAAATACGTTGTGGGCATTGCCTTAATGCCGCCTCCAAAACCAGAGGAACTGCTGCAGCTTCAGCAAATGCAGCAGCCGCTTGCAGAATCTTTGGTTGCACAGCCAAGTGAGCCAAAGCCAGAAGACAAAGACAAGATACATGTTTTGCTGCTAGTCGATGATTCTGACAGCAGGACAATGTCAAAACTGGAGTTAAAAGACAAGCTAACTGCTATTATAAACAGCATCGCAAAAGAAATTGACGAAAATCTTACGCCTCAAACATTAATCCTGTCAGAGCTTTGGCAGAATTGCTTTGACGCAAAATACGAATTGCTGCAGTTAATTGCATTATCCGCGCCAATTCACGACACTGGAATGCTGCAGGCAATTAAGATTTCTGAAGTGCACAAAACAATGGTATTGAAGAAATTTGAAAAATATATTGTCTCTTATGTTTTGGCCGGCTCTCTTGTGCAGGGCAAGGCAACTCCGACAAGCGACATAGATGTCTGGATTGTTATTGATGACACAGATGTCAAGAAAATGACAAGGGCAGAGCTGAAAGACAAGCTAAGGGCCATCATAATAGGGATGGGCATTGAAGCAGGAGAACTCACAGGAGTAAAGAACAAGCTCAACATTCAAGTTTACATTCTTACAGATTTCTGGGATTCCTTAAAGGAAGCAAATCCTGTCATATTCACATTATTGAGGGATGGTGTGCCATTTTTTGACCGGGGCATTTTCATGCCTTGGAAGCAGCTGCTCAAAATGGGCAAGATAAAGCCAAGCGCAGAAGCAATCGATATTTTCATGGGATCAGGCGAGCAGGTGATTAGAAGAGTGCAATTAAAGCTCAACGAAATAGGCATGGAAGATATTTACTATGCGCTTCTAACTCCAAGCCAGGCTGCATTAATGCTTTATGGCGTTGCTCCCCCGTCGCCCAAAGAAACGGCCGCTGTAATGAGGGAAACATTCGTTCACAAGGAAAAACTGCTTGAGGATAAATTCATCAAGATTTTGGAGAAAATTGTTGATATTAGAAAATCAATAGAGCACGGCGAGAAAAAGGAATTAACCGGCAAAGAGATTGATGAATTACTGAATGATGGAGACAAGTACCTTAAGAGACTGAAGCGGCTTTTCACGCAGATTGAAAAAATAAGAGAGGAGCAGGAAATGCTTAATGTTTATGATACAACGACTACTATCATTAGGGATGTTCTGAAGTTGGAGGGAATTGAAAAAGTAAAGGACAGTGAAATTATGAGTTTTGTTGAGGACAAGCTCGTTTCTGAGGGGAAAATGCCGGCAAAATTTCTGAGAACAGTCCAAGACATTATAAAGTCTAAAAAGGATTATGATGAGAAAAAGCTGTCAAAAGTTGAAGTAGAGAAAACACGCCAAGAAGCTGGCTCATTGATAAGGTTCCTTGTCGAGTATATGCAGAGAAAAAGGGTAAGGGAGCTTGAAAGGGTGAAAATAAGGGTAAAGCACGGCAATAAGTTTGGCGAGGTTATCCTGCTGGGCAATGAAGCTTATATAACCTATGATATCGATAAAGATGAGAAAGAATTAAGCAAAGCCAAGATAAATGAAGACGGAAGCTTAGCCGCAATTGCAAAAAGCTCGTTAGAAGAATTTGAGAAAGCACTGGCTAAAGTGGAACCGCTGCAAAAAACATCCATCAAAGAGCCAATTTTTGAGGATTTGAAAAAGGTATTTGGCAAGGATTTTGAGATTTTGATGAATTACTGAGAGTTTTTGTATTTGATCGCCGTTTATTCAATTATCGGCACTTTTTATTATTAGGTAGTCGGCTCGCATGGATTCAACTCAACCAGAAGTTTTCGATATATTTATAAATAATATGACTATAAGATAAATTATGAATAAGAAAATTTTAATTATTGTGGCAGTAGTTTTAGTTGTGTTGATATTAGCTCTAATTCCTATTATTTCTATAGCGGGAAATGCAGATGTTCATCCAAAAAATCTTTTTATTGCTGCTAAAATTATGAAAGGTAATTGTAGAAATGGTATTTGTGAGATAGATGAAATAATTTCAACTGAAGAAACTAAATGCTATACATCAAATGAACCACCTCAACAAGCAGTTTGTGCTATAGTTACTCAACAAAAAGTTCTTTGCGAACAAGATTGTAAAAAACCTGAGCCCACGACAAAACCAGATACGGACTAATAAGCTCGCTGACACCCATTTCTTATTCTAGTGCCGACAACTTTGAGTTTTCACTTTGTGACGTCGCACTAAAACTCAACCCTTCCAAGTGTAGGACATAAATAGTTATACAGTACGGAAAAATTTCAATCTGTTCGCTACGCTCACAAACTTTAGTGCTCGGCTTTCGCTTCCTGACATTAAGCTCAAGCCTCGCCTATTAATTCATTATTTCAACGAATAAATCGAGGCGAAAATTTAATGGCATTGAAATGCGAGTGAGCTCGTTGCGAACTCGCTCACAATTGACCAATTTTCGCCGAGTGTAACTTATGTCGCGAAGCGACGGATTGGGTTTGGTATAAAAACTATTGCAGGATTAGCAAGTTCCTCAACTCCATCTTTTATATTTATTGATTCTTGCACTGGAAGAGAAGTAAACGTCCACAAATATCAAAATGAACTTTACTAAATAAAAAATTTAAAATAGAAAGAAAGTATAGAATCAAATAAAACATTTCCGAAACATTAATATACTTTAAAAATTACTTTTCTTTCGGTGAATTTTTAATGAAAACCGGGTTTAAAGTTCATGACTGCATGACTACAAAGCCAATCTCTGTTTCTCCAGATGCGTCTTTAGAGGATTGCGCCAAAGTCATGGCTAAAAATCATGTAGGTGCATTAGTTATCAAAGACAACAATCTGTCAAAAGGGCTTATAACAGAACAAGACATTGTCAGAAAGGTTCTTGCTAAGGGAACTAACCCGTTAACAAAAAAAGTGAAAGATTTTATGGAAAAAAAATTGATGACAATAGACCCAAATGATGACATCTATGATGCGCTGATAAAAATGAGAGATTCGAATATAAGGCATCTTCCGGTAATTGACAAAGGCAACATGATTGGTTTATTGACGTTAAAGGATGTTTTGAAAATTGAACCGCAATTATTCGAGCTTCTAGTTGAAAAATTTGAATTAAGGGAAGAAACCAGAAAGCCAATAAATAGGGTAATTTCCAATGAAGCAATCTGCCAAGGATGCGGCGCCTATGTTGAAGACGTAAAAAAGATTAAGGGCTCTTTGCTTTGTGAGAGATGCGCCACGGAGCAGGGTTAGAATATGCCAACCATATTTGTAAAATCCGAAATAATCAAAATCTTTATATATCAGATAGGGGTTCTTTAATTAACTTAGGGATTCTTCTTTTTCTCAAAAACTATGCTATTTGACCATTTTCCTATACTAAAATCATAATATTTATATACTGCAAATTGTGCCTTATCCTTTTAACATGAGTTTTAAAAATCGCGACATTATCTCAATTAATGATTTCTCAAAGGAAGAGCTATTGCACATTCTGAGAGTAGTAAAGCAGATGGAGCAAAAGGCTAAAAACTCGCTTCTAAAAGGAAAGATTCTTGCAACATTGTTCTTTGAGCCGTCTACTAGGACAAGGCTCAGTTTTGTGTCGGCCATGGAGCAGCTTTCCGGCACAGTAATTGGTTTTTCAACATCAGCTACTACTTCTATACAGAAAGGCGAATCACTGTGGGACACAATCAAAATGACAGAGCAATATGCTGATGCAATTGTAATAAGGCATCCTCTTGAAGGCTCTGCAAGACTAGCGGCTGAAGCAGCCAATGTTCCTGTAATTAACGGTGGTGACGGCTCAAATCAGCATCCAACTCAGACAATGCTTGACCTTTACACAATTCAAAAAACTAAAGGCGGATTGGAAAATCTGCATGTTGGGTTTGTAGGCGACTTAAAATATGGCAGAACAGTGCATTCCCTTGTAATTGCATTGTCCCACTTCAACCCTACATTTTATTTTGTTGCGCCGGAGGGGCTGCAAATTCCTGAAAGCTACCTTGACGAACTATTCCAAAAAAGAGTCAAATACTATAAGACATCGGATTTGGCAAGGTTCAGCAAAGAGCTTGATGTCCTCTATGTGACAAGAATACAGAAAGAAAGATTTCCGGATCCGCTGGAGTACGAGAAATTCAAGGGCATCTACAGAATTAACGACTCATTTTTGCTGCACGTCAGAAAAGAATTGAAGATTATGCACCCTTTGCCCCGAGTCGACGAAATAGACAAAAGCGTGGACAGCACAGAACATGCAGCATATTTTGAGCAGGCTGCTAATGGAATTCCTGTCAGAAAGGCGCTGCTTGCCCTGGTGCTTGGAAAAGTGACCTAAAATGAGCCAAATGAAGAGTAGACTAAGAAAGAAATCAAGCAGAAGAAAAGACAAAATAAAAGTTAAAAAAATAACCTTAAGTGCAACGGAACAAGAAACAAAGAAGGAGCTGAAGATAAGCGCGATACAGGAAGGGACTGTTATAGACCATATACCCACAGATGCTACTTTTAAAGTCGCCGAAATCCTTGATTTGGAAAACCATAAAGGAATTGTTTCAATTGCCACTAACCTGCAAAGCAAAAGTATTGGAAAAAAAGGCATTGTAAAAGTTGGGGGGAAAAGCCTAACACAAAGTGAAGTGAATAAAATAGCAATTGTTGCGCCTGATGCAACTGTTAATATAATACAGAATTATGATGTTAAAGAAAAGATAAAGGTTAAAACTCCCGATATTATTGATAATGTTGTAAAGTGCTTCAATCCAGTTTGCATCACAAATAACGAGCAAGTTGCAACAAGATTTTACGTTGTGAAAAAAGATCCTTTGAAAATCAAGTGCCATTACTGCGAGAGGATAATGGGGAAAGGGGATTTGGAGATAGTTTAAATCTTGATTTATGAAATATTCAAAAAACCAGCGAGGGTGAATTCAAAGCATTAGGTGGACCTACAGAGTGTTACTGTTATTGTAAATAAAGAAATCATTTCCTACAATTAAGAAATTCGTTAACTATCAAATCCATTCTTAAGATAATATTATAATTTTGAGATTCAGGTAGCTATTTTCTGGCTCTTATTTTACCCACAATCCATCCCACTACCGAACCTACTAAAAAGCAAAAAGAGATTAGGATGATTGGAACAATAATAAAGTATGAAAAAAATATTGGTAAAAATCGCAGCACGGTCCCTAATCCAAATGCTGTCAAATAAAAAGCCCCAACAAATGGGAAGTAGAATATAAAAAGGGCAATAGTATTCTTACAAAAACCTGGAAAAATCGAGCTACCGTCCACAGGATTCCAGTTACAAACAAAGCCCCCAATTATTGCAGTTAATGACCAAAAAATACCAAGAATTACACCTGTAATACCCCCTCTTAACCATAGTGGTTTGGACCTAAACCATTCTTTTAAAGACATAATTTGATAAATGGCTGAACTGATATAAATGTTTTATGTTTTAATGTGGTAAATATTACAAATTGTGGGATTTTTGACATACTACAACAAACCAAAACAATTAAATATTGATGTTTAATTTATTCTTCTAATTTAAAATGATCCAAACAAAACTGTGCAACATCAAACTCAAAAACCCAACAATTCTTGCTTCTGGTATTCTAGGTGTAACAAAAGAAAGCATTGACGGAATAGGTAAAAGCGGCGCTGGGGCTGTCACGCTCAAATCTTTGTGCTATGAGGAGAGGCAAGGAAATCCAAATCCAACAATGTTTGGTTATGATGGTGTTTTTCTTAATGCAGTTGGGTTGCCAGGGCAGGGGATTGATAATGCAATCAAGGATTTTGGAAGATTAGACAATTTAAGCGTTCCTGTAATTGGCAGCATTTATGGGTATAAAATTGAGCAGTTTGGTGAAGTTGCTAAGAAAATGGCTTCTTTAAACCCGGCTATGATTGAGGTCGATATTTCCTGTCCGCATTTGGATTATGGAAAGCCGTATTACGCTGATACTAACTTAACTGCTGAAGTGACTAAAATTGTCAAAAAAAATTCTGGCAAAATTCCTGTAAGTATAAAGCTTAGTCCAAATGTTTACGATATTAAGGAGATAGCGCATTCTGCTGAAAAAGCAGGAGCGGATGCGATTACCGCGATAAATACTGCGACAGGAATGGTAATTGATATTGACGCAAGAAAGCCAATCCTCGCTAACAGAATTGGAGGGGTTTCAGGACCTGCATTAAAGCCGATTGCTGTAAGATGTGTTTATGAAATTTATGAAACCGTAAAGATCCCAATTATTGGAACTGGAGGAGTTACTTACGGCAAGGATGCTTTAGAGATGGTAATGGCAGGAGCTACTGCTGTCGGCATTGGAACTGGGATATATTATAGAGGAATAAATGTTTTCAAGAAAGTATGCGCTGAAATTGAGCAATGGATGAAGAAAAATAAGGTTAAGAATTTAGATGAGCTAAGAGGATGCACTCATGAATAAAATGGAAGATAAGAATATTTCCAGTGTAATAAATATGGGAAAATTTCATGCTTCTATAACTATTTTAATGATTTCGATTTATTTTTTATATGTTATTTATTCGATTTTGATGGTGCAACCGTCCGCGTATGCCTTTAATAAATTAGGGATTTTAGTAACCATCTTTCTTGTTGCTTCTTTAATTTTTAATATTGTTTATCTTATTAAGTTAAAAGAAATGAATCGAAAATTGCTCTTATTGACATATTTTAAACTAACAGGCAGAATTTTGTTAATGGTTGCAGTAGCTATGTATGCTATTCTCATTGAAGGAGGCATACATGGAGTAGGATACTTTTATCTTGGTCTATTTCTCCTATATCAAATCCCTTCCTTATTTACGTTTATATTTTTTACAGTAAAATTAAGAAAGCATATCAATTAACAAAAATCTATAAAAATTAGAAATAAAATAAAACCTATATGTGAAAATCCCAATAATCGGAACTGGCGGAGTAACATATGGCAAAGATGCTATTGAGATGGTAATGGCAGGAGCTACTGCTGTCGGCATTGGAACTGGGATATATTATAGAGGAATAAATGTTTTCAAGAAAGTATGCGCTGAAATTGAGCAATGGATGAAAAAGAATAAAGTGAAGAACTTGGATGAGATAAAAGGGTGTGCGCATAAATAAGCGATGCAAGATGAATAAAAACATAATCTACATTGCTATAATAATTATGCTAATAATCTTCCTACTATCAATTTACAATTTTAATACTGATGCCACGCCTAACAAATTTTTGAAATGCAATCAAGATGATGAATGTGTCTCTATCGGGGATGGTTGCTGTGGTTGCACTGGTGGAGGTATGGATACGGCAATAAATAAAATGGATACTACTGAAAAAAGTTACATTCAAGAGTTTAACCAGTATCGTGAGAAGAAGTTTGGATGTTCTAGAGCATTTTGCGCAAAGGTAATGTCCCATCATTGGACATGCAATGCAAAGCCTAAATGTGTTAATGGAAAATGCCAATTATTAAAATCATTATAAAAAATTAATAAAAACTAAAAATGCCAACCAAATTAATCACTAAGTTTGATTCGCTTAAAGAATGGAAAAATTATTGTTTTGATACGCATAGCCTATATCTTACAAACCAACATTTCAAAAAATGGATTATCAGAAAAGAGATTGTCATTCTTAATCTAAGTAGCTTAAGAAATCAAACTATTCAGCATATTAAACAAGGGGTGGAAAATGCAATCAAATTAGGAAAACTCCATTTTAAAATATACGACAATAGTGGTGATAACTATTACAAAGTTATAAACATAAAGGATGAAAATATAAGAAGCGATAAATTGTTAAAAATGGTTGTCAAAATTCGCAAAAAAAGCCATAAAGAACAAGCAAATATTTTTATATTAAACAAGCCAATCAATTCGCCAAACGGCATAATAAAAGACGGCGAGGCATTGACATATGTTTCTGAAGGAGTTATAATGTTTACCTTCGACACACACAAAAAATACCCATATAAATTTTTGATGCGCAGAGCCAAACACGAAACATTGCATCTTCTTGGTCTAAATTTTCATCATGAAGACACAAAAATTGAAGGCTATGATAATAGCATTTTATGCAACATGAATTATAATGCACCAACGCAATATTTGTGCAAAAAATGCAGAGATGCTTTATTGTCATTTTGGAAAGGAATCGAATATGCAACCAAACAAAAACTCATTAAAGGCTGAGCTATGCAGAACAGATATTCCAAAAATAATTGAAATTAGTGGAGTAGCGCAAGAAGCCAAAGGCATTAAATCCCTCTTCTTCGAGCACTCACTTCTTTGCAAACCTGGCCAGTTTATTATGGTGTGGCTTCCTGGGGTTGACGAAAAGCCGATGGCGATTTCATACTGGAAAAAAAATGAGTTTGCTTTCACATATCAGACAGTCGGCAGGTTTACCGCCGAATTAGACAGATTGAAAAAAGGCGACAAACTTGGCATAAGAGGACCATACGGCAATTGTTTTGCTGCTAAAAACAACGCATGTGTTGTTGGTGGCGGCGTGGGTATGGCTTCTGTGTCCACTTTAATAGATATTTCAAAAAATCCTTTGATTATCAATGGAGCAAGAAGCAAAGAGCATTTAATATATTTGAAAAGATTCAAAAATAAAGATATGATTGTAACAACTGATGACGGAAGTTATGGAAGGAAAGGATTTACAACTGATGTTTTAGATGAAATATTAAAAAATAGAAAATATAAGATTAATATTGTTTTTACCTGCGGACCAGAAATAATGATGAAAAAGGTTTTGGAAATATGCAATAAATATAAAGTTGAATGTGAAGCGTCGCTTGAAAGATATATGGCTTGCGGTTTTGGAATTTGCGGGAAATGTATGATAGATGATAAAATTCTGTGCATCGATGGGCCTATTTTTAACTCTAAGCAATTAAGAGAAATGCCAGAGTTTGGGAATTTTGCAAGGCTGAAGAGCGGAAAGAAAGTGACGATTAAAGAATATCATTCGATGCATTAAAGATACACATGTAATTTTAATTTTGGTGTTTTTTGATAGCCACAATTTACACATATATTAATCGATACCCTTAAATATAACTAAATTATATTAAATTATATATGGTAGAAATAGAAACTAAAACAAGGAAATGGGGCTCTTCAATAGGTGTTGTTATACCTAAAGACGTTGTTGAGAAAGCTGGAATAAAGCCAAATGAAACAATAGTTATAGAGGTAAAAAAAGGGCATAAGGCAAAGGAGTTCTTTGGATTGCTAAAGGATTGGAAAAGGCCAACACAAGAAATAAAGGACGAAGCGAGAAAGGGTTGGAGTTGATGGCAGGGTATTTCTTTGACACTTATGCCCTTATAGAATTAACTAAAAATAATCCTAACTATATAAAATACTCTGATGAACTGGTAATTACTGCACTCTTTAATCTTGTTGAATTATATTGCAGCATACTTAGAGATTTTGATGAAGGGAAAGCAAAAATTATATATTACAAATATAAGGAATGCCTAGCTGTGGTTAGTGACGATATAATTTTTGAAGCTAGTAAATTAAAATCAAAAAACAAAAAATTATCTTATACTGACTGTATTGGCTATATGTTTGCGCTAAGAAATAATTTAAAATTTCTTACAGGCGATAAAGAATTTGCAAATCTTGATAATGTAGAATTTGTAAAATAAGTGCCTAAAAAATTAATCAAAATGTCAACACTCATCAAAAGCTGCAGAATCCATATCAACGATAAAGTACTCTCCAAAAATATCCTCGTCAAAAAAGGCAAAATATCCAAAATAACAAATAAAGAGCCAAAGGCCGATAAAATAATTGATGCGAAAAACAATTTTGTATTGCCTGGGATAATTGACTGCCATGTTCATTTCAGAGAGCCTGGATTAACCCACAAAGAAGATTTCTTAACAGGCTCAATGGCTGCTGCAAAAGGCGGAATTACAACATTTCTTGATATGCCGAATACAATTCCCCCCACAACAAAACTTGCAGCCCTTGAGGAAAAGAGAAAGTTGGCATCGAAAAGCGTAGTTAATTTCGGGCTGCATTTTGGAGCAACTTTAGACAATATTTCCGATATCAGGATGGCAAAAAATATACCTGCTGTAAAATTGTACATGGACGAAACAACGGGAGGCTTGAAGGTTGAGGATATTGATGCCCTCAAAGAAATATTCAAAGCGTCCAGATTAACAGTTATACATGCTGAGGACTTGAATGTTAAGAATGCAGTGGAAATAATCTCCAAAAATAATATCAGTAATAGGATTCATGTTGCTCATGTCAGCTCAAAAATGGAGCTGATTAGCGCAAAATCAAACAAAATAAGGGATCAAGTAACTGTTGAAGCCACTCCGCATCACTTGTTTATGAATGAAAATGATATACAAGTACTTGGCGCCTTTGCTGAAATGAAGCCAAGATTAAAGGCAGAACAAGACCAAGAAGCTTTATGGCAAGGATTAAAGAGTGGAATGATTGATGTTATCGCTACTGACCATGCACCGCATACAAAAGAGGAGAAAGAAAAAGCAAACTATCCTTTTGGAGTCCCTGGGGTTGAAACAATGCTTCCATTGTTATTGGATGCATTCAACAGAAATTTAATAACTTTGCCTAAAATAAAACAGCTTTGTTGCGAGAATCCCGCAAAGATTTTCAAGATAAAAAATAAGGGATTTTTAAAACAAGGCTATGACGCTGATTTAGTTATAGTTGATTTAGACAAAAGGCAAGCTGTACGAAATGAAGACTTATTGACTAAATGCAAGTGGAGCCCTTTCGAAGGCAGAATTTTAAAGGGCTGGCCTGTGACAACGATTGTCAATGGGAATGTTGTTTATGACAATGGGGAAGTTTTTGATGTGAAGGGGAAAGAAGTAATGTTTTCTTGATTATTGTGCATCAAATACATCTCGTAATCTTCTTTGCCCCAATCCAAACTTTTGCGACCAATAATTTTATATATATGTATATCTATACACAGTTACCATGGCAAAAACAATTATGATTTCCAACGAAATATATGAAAAATTAAAGAAAATGAAAGAAAACAAAAGTTTTACAGTGACTATCTCGCATTTAATTGATAAATCAAAGCCCAAGACTGGGGCCGGGCTAAGGGATTGTGTAGGTTTGCTTGATGAAAATGACAAAGAATATAATGGGATATTTAAAGAATTAAAGCCGCTTTACAGAAAATGGACAAAAAGATATGTTTAGACACAGATGTTTCTATAGAAATATTAAAGAACACCGGCAAAGCAGATAAATTGCTTGATTTGATAAATGAAAGTGAGGTTTATATTGCTGCTATCAGTGTTTTTGAGCTGTTATTAAGAGAAACAAACCTTCACGCCATAGAAAAATTACTACTAAGGACAACTACTTTGGATTTTTCGGAATTATGTGCAAGAAAAGCATCTGAAATATCAAAAATATTAAAAAGCAAGGGAAGTATTATAGAAATTAGGGATTTATTCATAGCTTCAACTGCAATTGTTAATGGCTGCGCATTAGCGACTTTGAATATTAAGGATTTCAAAAACATAAAAGAGCTAAAATTATTGGAGTTATAAAAAATGCCAGACAAAATATCCGAAACCTTGCTGAATGTGAATGCTGTAATGTTGCGAACAAGACCGCCTTTCAGATGGGCGTCTGGAATTTTATCGCCAATATACACGGATAACAGAATTCTGATGAGTTATCCTAAAGAAAGAGAATTTATTGTGAATTCTTTAGTACTATTAATCAAGAAAAACAAAATAAAGCTCGATGGTTTTGCAGGAACTGCAACTGCAGGAATTCCGTGGGCAGCTTGGCTCAGCCAGAAATTAAGGAAGCCGATGGTATATGTAAGAAGCGAAACCAAAGACCATGGAAAGGAAAATATTGTAGAAGGAAGAATAGAAGATGGAAAAAACTATATTGTTGTTGAAGATTTGATAAGCACGGGGAGCAGCTCTATCAACACAATTAACGCAGTGCGACAAAAAAATGGGATTGTTGAGCATTGCGTTGCTATATTCACTTATGAATTGGAAAAATCAAAGGTAAATTTCGAAAATGCGAATGTTAAATTATTGACGCTCACAAATTTCACAAGCTTTGTAAAAACAGCCTTAAAGAAAAAATATATATCAAAGGAGCAATTAACACATATTATGGATTGGAAGAAGCATCCGGAAGGCTGGGTTGCTGTATGAAAAGTCAAATAAATTATCAAAATCGGGAATTTCATTAACTAATAAAAACACTAATCACAACACATTAAAAATTTAAAAATAGAAAACGAGAGCGACCTCTTGACGCAATAGCGGAGGTAACCCGCCCGTATTGTTTTAGTGAAATGACATTAAAAAACTTCATCAAGGATTTTTGGGCTTTGTTTGTGTTATTTGGGGTGTTAATGGCTGCGTTTGTTTACAACGTATCACTTTAAAAAAGTAAAAAGTTAAGAAAATTCAGGATTGGGTGATAAAATGCAAATCATCAAACTAAAAAAATCAATAATCCCAAGCTGTGATGTTGCTAGTTTGGAAAGGCTGTCAAATTTAGTCAAATCCACTTGTTCTGTTAAGGGTATAGGGGCTTATAAAATTGGCTCTGAAATTGTTATCCTATTCGGCATGGAAAAGGTTGTTAAAACAATTAGAAAAATAACAAAACTGCCGATAATTTATGACCATCAAAAAGCTGGAACCGACATACCAGAAATGGGAGAGAGGTTTATGAAAGTATGCAAGCCTGCTGATGCTGTTATATTATTTCCTCAAGCAGGTCCTGAGACAGAAGTCGCATGGATTAAAGCAGCGCAGCAAGCTAAGATGAATGTGGTGATTGGAGGAGAGATGACGCACCAAGCATTTCTTAAAGAATCTGGCGGCTTTATTGATGACGATGCTCCAAAGAGAATGTATGAAATAGCAGCTTCAATGGGAGTTGTAGATTTTGTAATTCCTGGAAATAAGCCAGAAAAGGCAATGGAATATGTCAAAATAATACAAAATAAAATTAAGAATCCAGTTTTCTATTCGCCTGGATTAATAGCTCAAGGCGGCAAAATAGGCGACTTAGCGCAAAAACTAGATTCATGGCATGCAATAGTTGGAAGGGCGATTTATGAGGCAAAGGATATAAAAAAAGCTTGTGAAGAGTTAGCAAAAGAATTATGATGGTGAATGATAAAAAATTATTTTAATTTTATATTTTAATATTGATTATTATTATCGGCTGCAATAAACAGCAACAAATTGACAAAGTTGAAAACAAAGAAACAATAGAAGAGATAAATATGAAATTGACAAGTCCAGCCTTTGTGCATAATGGCGCAATACCTTTTGAATACACTTGTGACGGGGCAGATTTATCTCCGCCATTGGTTATAAGCGATGTTCCAAGCAATGCAAAAAGTCTTGTTTTAATATCTGACGATCCAGATGCGCCAGTTGGCACTTGGGACCATTGGGTCGTGTTTAATATCCTAACATCAACAAAACAAATAGCAAAAGGAACTGAGCCAAAAGGAACAGCTGGCAAAAATAGCTGGGGCAGAACTGGATATGGAGGCCCATGCCCGCCATCTGGAACGCATAGATATTTCTTCATGATTCATGCTTTAGATATCACACTAAATTTGCCAGAAGGCTCAACCAAAAAACAAATCGAGACAGCAATGCAAGGACATATCTTAGCAAAGGCAGAATTAATGGGGATGTATAAGAGAAATATTTTTTAATACTTTTGTCCTTTTTCTAAATACTTAACGGAAATGAATAAGTATTCCTTTCCATCTCTAAGTTTGTCAAAAATCAATTATTACTCGGGGTACACGATGAACGGAAGGGGGCACACTCAGAAAGGAAATATATATAAACATGCTTAATTAAATTATATAACGATGAGACCAAATCATAATATCATTTTAACTTTTTTATTTATTACAGGAGTACTTCTTATTGGATGTACGAATAAAGATTTGAGTGATGAAACAACAGCAGAATGTAAAAATACCCAAAACCAGCAAGAGAAAGATAATTGCTATTTTAAAATTGCTGAAAAAAATAAAGATATCTCAATTTGTGATAAAATTAGTAGCAAAGGTGGTAGTAGTGAATGTTATTACGAAATTCTTGTTTCAATGGAAGGCAAAAATATTTCGATCTCTTTATGTGATGATTTAAAAGATGGATGGGGGAAATATTATTGTTATTCTAAAGTTGCTATAGCAGAACAAGATATTTCTGTATGCAATTTGATTCCTAATGTAGACGATGATAATACAATAAGAGAAGCTTCATTAGAAAGTATATATCTTCCACCACCTTATCTCAGAGCAACCTGTTTGATGGAAGTGGCTAAGCTAAAGAGAGATATAAAGATTTGCGAAATGATAGAGATAGAACACTTTAAAGATAACTGTTTAACTAATATTGCAATAATTAATCAAGATGTACAAATATTGTTATAAAATTAAATCAGAAAACGAAAAAGATAATTGCTTTGATAAGATTGCAAGATTAAAATTAGATTCATCAATTTGCCGGAAAATAATAAATACGAATAATACTCATTTTTGTTTAAAATATGTCGCTATAAATAGTAAAAATGCAGATACATGTGAGTTTATAACTAGTCAAACATTTAAGGATTGGTGCTTTCTAGAAGTTGGAGAAGCAACGTTAGATGTATCGGCGTGTCAGAGAATTTTAAACCAAGGCTCAACAGATAATTGCTTATTGTCTGTTTCTCAAAGCACAAATGACTTATCTATATGTCAAAATATCATTGCAGAATACAATAAAAATTCCTGTTATCAAAATATTGCCAAATCAAAACAAGATTTGTCTATTTGTGAAAATATCAATGAAACAAAATCTAAGAGTGATTGTATATTAAATGTTGCTATAAGTAAAAAGGATATTGCCATTTGTAAAGGTGTAAACTTGGGAGAAAGAAATTATTGCATTAAAGAAATTGCTAAATTGAAAAATGATTTTTCAATTTGTAATACTATCGAAGATCAGTTTTATAGGGATTTTTGTTTGCAAGAAGTTAGGTAATTAGTCTATTATCTAACATTTTAAATAAATAACATTATTCCTTTTAAAAAAATGAAAATAGCTATCTGCGGCTCTTCTTTGCCGCCCTATAATAAAAATATATTAAAAAAAGCATTTGAAATTGGAAAAGAAATTGCTGTTGATAACCATACTTTGAGGGTCGGTGGTTGTTGGGGCTATCCTTATGAGGCGGCAAAAGGCGCTTTCAAAAAAAATGGCAAAGTTGTAGCAATTTCCCCTGCAATGAATAAGGAAGAGCATATAAATAATTACAAATTTCCAAATAAAAACTTCACAGAAATTCAATATACTGGCTTAGGCATTCCAGGAAGAAATTTGCCTCTTGTTGCCGATTCTGATGCAATAATTATAATATCGGGCCAAATTGGAACATTAAATGAGTTTACGATTGCTTTCTATCATAAAAAGCCAATTGGAATACTTAAAGGAAGCGGGGGCATAACAGGCATAATAAATCAAATAGCAAGGATTTGTAGCAGAGTTGGGGAAAGCAGCAGGATTGTGTATAAGGACGACCCCAAAAAGCTTGTTGAGTCCTTGAAACTTACTCTTTAACAGGATCTAGAACTGCATCTAAAGATTGAAATTCCAAGTTACCCCGCCAACGTCCATTTCTTGGATGATGATTATTGCTTCTCGCCTTCGGATCAACTAAAACCATCAGTGCATCAATTACTGGTGTATCTATAGCAGTCGGATATATTTTTCTTGTCACTTTCACCTCAACTTCGCTGTACAGAATTGGGTCATCAAGTGGGATACCATAATTGATTCTAATTAATGCACTTGGTGTAATCACAATTTCTATGCAATCTCCACTTGTATATCCTAAAAAAGGGTCTTGCTGGGTTGATTTGGATATAGCATTCACATAAGGGGCTAACTTTCCCCAAATCTCCGCAGGCCATTTTTTAGGTGTTTTGCGATTCATTTTATCTTCTTCGGAATCATAACAAACTATATAAATGTAGCTTATAACTGCAGTGTGGGCCTGTAGTTCAACGGCAGAATGCGCCCCTCGCTTTTCTTGAGAAAGGGCGAGGCTCTGGGTTCAAAACAACAACGGCGAAAAACAGTAAACACAATTCAACAAACACGAGAGCGACTTTTGACTGCAGAGTTCAGAAAGTAATCCGCTTGATAAAAAGGCACTAGGAAACAAAACTTGATAGTGCAACAAGAATGGCGGGGTACCCATTTAAGCATGCATAACATGGGTCGCATGATTGTCGATTAAAAAATATTGTAAGTATGCTTTTGTTGTTGAAAGTCCCGGCAGGTCCATAAATTATTTGTTCTTATTTCTTAAATCTATTAAAAATGTAGTATACTAAAGAAACCAGCAAGAAAAATAATATAAAATCTATTAAAAAATATCCTATATACTTCTGATGGGCAATCTTCAATCCACCGGAAATTTCATCAGCAAACGGCAATGGAAACCCCCTCGGATAACAATTTGCATCAAAGCAGTAATTTGGACGCTTGTACAACAATGACAAGAATGCAAGAAATAAAGTCAGTACAATCTTTCTAGCACTAGGTTTAAGATAATCCTTGAAATCCATTTTCAGCAATTTTATCTATACATATTTAAATATATCGATAACTTCAAATCGAATATGACACACTGCAAATCAGTCTATCAACCTCAAGAAGACAGCACCTTGCTTGAAAAATACGTTAGGCAATACTCTAAAGGCAAGGTGCTTGACATAGGAACGGGCTCTGGAATTCAAGCAATTGCTGCTGCCCAAAGCAAAAAAGTTAGTTCTGTGTTGGCAACAGATGTGCAAAAAGGAGTCGTTGGTTATTGCAGGAAAAACATTAAAAACAAAAAAATAAAGTTCCTTCGCTCTGACTTATTCAAGAATATAAAAGGAAAATTTGACACCATAATTTTCAATCCGCCATATCTGCCGCAGGAGTTAAAACTTAAAGATTTAACAATTGAAGGAGGCAAAAAGGGCTATGAGGTCATTGAAAGCTTCTTGGATGAAGTTAAACATTTTTTAGATACTGATGGAATTGTCTTGATGGTTTTTTCTTCGTTGACTAAAAAAGTAAAAGTGGACGAATTTATAAAAAATAACTTGCTTGATTTTGAGGAATTGTATAGACAACACATTTTTTTTGAGGATATTTATATGTATTTATTAAGAAAAAACGGATTTTTGAAGAAATTAGAAAGTAATGAAATTAAAAAGGTTAAATACTTTGCAAAAGGTCACCGCGGATTATTGTTTACTGGCATTTATAAAAATAAAAAAGTAATAATAAAAACAAAAAATCCAGAAAGCATGGCAATTGGCAGAATTCTAAATGAGGCAAAATGGCTAAAGAGATTAAACAAGCTGGCTATTGGACCTAAAATATTGATTTCTAGCAGCGATTATATCATCTATAGATATATTGAAGGAAAATTCATGTTGGACTACCTCTGTAATTCAAATAACAACAAAATTAAGAAAGTCATAAAAAAAATTTTTGCTCAAATGTTTGTATTGGACAAGTTAAGAATTGATAAGGAAGAGATGCACCATCCAGTAAAGCACGTCATCGTAAGCAAAGGCAAGCCTGTATTGCTGGATTTCGAAAGGGTGCATAATTCAGATAATCCCAAGAATGTAACGCAATTTTGCCAATTTATAACCAGTGGGCATGTAAACCATCTTCTTAAAAACAAGAAAATTGGTATCGATAAGCATAGAGTGATAGAGTTGGCGAGAATTTATAAAGGCAGGAAGGATACAAAGAATTTCAAAAAAATAATTGAGGAGATATGCAAATAAAAAAATATTATATCTATGCTTTGCTAATTGCTGTGATAGTGATTTTTGCATTGACATTATTTTACAGACAGTTAACTAGCTAAACTTTTGCAAATTCATTTATAAATAAAAATATAAGGAAGAACGTTCATTTG
>JBBSVT010000091.1:0-5186 GCA_038046685.1 Nanobdellota archaeon | reverse complement strand
GATTTTATTTTTTAATTTATTGTTAGATTATATAAATGATTGTGAGACATGCTCATGTATTAAGCGTAGTTTTATTACGCTTAATACTGGAATATACTATAAAATGCGAATTTTTATATATCCGGGTGTTTTCAATTCTGTAATGAATGCAATCACATCTAATACCTCAGAAATAGAAGCAATTGTCGTTCAAGAATGCAAACTTAAGGGATATTCGCAAAAAACAATAGATAATTATCTACATCATATCAAGAAACTTGTATCATCAGGAAAACAGCCAAGAGAATTTCTACTTGGACTTATTGAAAAAGGCGATTCTGACGAAACAGTAAGGTCTGCAGGTTTTGCAATTAAATTCTGTCTTAATACAATTAAAAAAGATAGCTCAGAAATACAAGATATTCTTAACAATTTGCCCAATCTTAAAAGGGAAAAGAAGCTTCCTGTAGTGCTTTCTAAAGAAGAAATTGAATCCCTTATTTCTGCTACAAAGAATATTAACCATCGGTTAATTATACAAATAGGTTATTCGGCTGGTTTACGAATCAGCGAGATAATAAACCTTAAATGGCAGGATATTGATTTTGATAGGAATCTTATTCATCTGAAAAGGGCAAAAGGAAAGAAAGACAGGATTGTTATGCTCTCTTTGAAAGTTAAAGATGGTTTAATGAATTTGACTCCCAATAAAGAGGGATATGTCTTCTTGACAAACAGGGGCGGTAAATATACACAAAGGACAATACAGAAAATCATAGAAAATGCAGCTACGAAGGCAGGTATAAGAAAAAGTATTACTCCCCACACCTTAAGACATTCTTTTGCAACTCATCTCTTGGAAAATGGGACGGATATAAGGTATATTCGGGATTTATTAGGGCATTCGGATATTAGCACTACATTGATTTATACAAAAGTCTCAAACAAGAATATTCGCAACATTAAAAGTCCATTGGATGATTAACTATCATCTTCTTTTTTATGTAAACCGCCCTTAAAACAAGGACTTAATCTCAGATTTATTTAAAACCTCCGATTTTTGATTTATTTCACTCAAAAATTATTTAAAGTGATATAACGAACTTGCCATAATGAAACTTCTTGTACTAACAAGCAGATACACTGCAAACAGGGATATTATAGGAGAGGATTTTGGCAGGCAGACAAGGCTTTTTTCTGCATTAAAAAAACTAGGGCATGAAATTGACTTTTACGTAGCCGATTACAGGAAGCTTGAAAATAAGGATTTAAGATTGCATGGAATAAATGTGAAAATAAGAGCTTTTTCTGTTTTAAATTTTTTCAGTTTTTTAATGAGCCTGAATCATATATTGAAATGCAAGAAATATGATGCAGTTATCGCGAGCAGCGATCCATTATGGGGAATTATTGGATATATTTTTGCAAAAAGGCATAACGTAAGATTCATCTATGATTTGCACGACAATTATGAGACTTATGCAAGTTACCAAATCCCTTTTTTTAAGTATATAGATAATTTTGTATTAACTAAAGCAGATTTAGTTACGGCTGTGAGCCATTCATTAAGGAACAAGGTAATGCCGATACGGGAAAAAAAGGTTTTTGTGGTGCAAAACGGCTTTGAAGCAGGGATTTTCAAGCCAAAGGATAGATTAAAATGTAGAAAAGAGTTAAAACTACCAATAAATGCTAAAATAATAGCTTATGCAGGAAGCATACAAAGGGTTCAAGGCATAGACTTGCTGGTTGATATGTTTAATGATCTAAAAAATAAAATCAAAAACTTAAAATTGGCAATTGCAGGCAGATTTGTAAAAGGCGAGGAAAAGTACATTAATCTCGATTATGGAGGGATAATTTACCTAAAATCACTCGGCCAAGACAAAGTTGCAGAGCTAATAAATGCAGCTGATGTTGTTGTAGTGCCAAATCCGGCAAATGCCTTTACAAAGTACTGTTTTCCCTACAAAGTTGTTGAGTACATGGCTTGCAACGTGCCAATTGTCGCCACAAATGTCGGAGATACGGGATTGTTTTTAAGCAAATTTAAAGACAGCGTTTGCAAAGAAAATGACGAAAAAGACATTGCAGAAAAAATCAAAATCCAATTGGGAAAGGGGAGAGTTAGTTATAGGAAAGATGCAATGAAGAACACTTGGGAGAATATTGCATCGCGATTTGACAAAGTTTTGAAGGAGAACATAAGATGAAATTGGAATTTATCATGATAAAGAGGCAAATTTCAGATTATATCAGCAATATTTTCACTGACAGCAACGATAAAATATTGGACATTGGCTCCGGCAAAATTCCTTATTATCATAACTTCATGAAAGGCGAGATTGTCCGCTTTGACATCAAAAAATCAGACAAGACGCATGTGGTTGGCGATGCAGACGCACTTCCATTTAAGCGGAATTCTTTTGACAAAGTGATTATGGTCAATTCCTTTTATTATTTTAAAAATCCGTTCAATGTCATTGAAAGCTTAAGCAGGATATTGAAAAAGAACGGCAAATTGGTAATTGTAACACCATTTATCTATCCATTGCATGATGTCCCGACTGACAAATTCAGGTTTACTGAATTCGGGCTAAAAACAATTCTTGAGGATTATTTTCAAATTGAAAAAATCGAGGCTCTTGGTGGTTTTTTCACCCTTCCTGCCGTGATAATACACTCGTTTATTAAGGGATTGCCGTTAATGGCGCCGAAATACTTGAGAAAGGCAGCTCAGATCATTGCTTATGTAATTTTTTGCGCGCCTTACATATTGGCGCAGTTAATAAGCTTTCTCAACGTGTTTGACACAAGCAAAAGATGGGCTACTTATTATATTGCAGTCGCCACAAGGAAGTAATCATTTATTTATAGAATTCTTTAATGCCGAAAACCTTACATCACGGAATTTACTAGCATACGACAAGAAATCGTCCATAACCCTAATGACCTTTGTGGTTGAGCCATCTTGATGCGTTCCTTCTATGCTATGGGAGATAACAACGAAAACAAATGGCTTTAGGCGATTCGCATTGTTATAGTAATAATCAAAACAAGACATGAGCAAGACAGAATTAGCAGGATCTGCCCTCAGTTTTAACCCAAAAAAATTGAATGTTGCAATGGGAATCTCGAGTATTCTTGAGTTTTTATGCTCGGTATTCTGATAATCGGCTTTGCTTAATTTCCAGCAATAATGATCTGAAACTTTGCTCCAATCATAAAACATATCGTCATTTAGATGACCTTTGATCCCGGGAGTCGCTGAACTGTCTATTCTAAAGCCGTTTTTTTCCGATGCAATGACTGCTTTCGTGCTTAATGCCCAATTGCCCCATCTTATGCCCGTAACATTTACGCCAAGATGGCCCTTAATGAGGGATTTGCCTGCCTTAATGATGTCATTAAGCTCATTTTCGCTGTAGAATCTTGCACTCGTTGCGCTAAAACTTCTCCCCAGCAAAGACTGCAAAGCCAAGTCGCTGTCCGGATGGACATGCAGACCTATTTCATGCCCTTCTTTAAGCAGCATCCTTAATTGCTTCATTATCTTTTCATAGGTTTCTCCTTTCGCACTAAAACAATTTGTGGAAATAAAGAATGTGCCTTTTGCTTTATGCTTATTTAGCAGATTTCTCCAGTTTTCAATGCCTTTGTAAAAACCTATATAGGCAGTTGGATTGAATTTTTGCCAGACTCTATTGTCATTTTCATCCACAAAGCCAGATTCTGTATCAATCGTTACTGAGACTATAAATGGCAGATTTTTGCCTTCTTTGCCATTTTTTAGTTTTTCAGCATGCACAAATACTGACAATAATTTTAAGATTGATTTTCCAAGACTTGTGTTAGAAAACCTATATGCCTTTATTTTGAGATAATAAAATAAGCTCATTTTGCCAACTGCCCGTAAAGCTTCAAAAATTTATTTGAGATAATCCTCCAATCATATCTTTTCCTCGCGAATCTTAATCCATTTCTACTTAGTCTTTCTCTCAGCTTATCATCCATAAGGAGTTTCGATATTTTCTTGGAAAGCTCTGCAAAATTTTTTTCTTCAAAAATAAGCCCGTTTACTTTATCCTTTATGATGTCTTTTATGCCTCCGCTTGAAGAGCCTACAACGCAAGTTCCGCAGGCCATTGCTTCTATAAGCACTAAGCCAAATGCCTCTTTGCCTATTCTGCTTGTAACAGAAGGCAGCACAAAAACATCCGCAAGATTATAATAGCGTGCAGTCTCCTCATGGCTTTTTGGGCCCAAAAATTCTACATAATCGTTAAGGTTTTGTTCATTTCTGATTTTTTCCAGGTATTTTCTATAATGCCCTTCGCCAATAATTAATAGTCTGACATTTTTGATTTTTGATCTGATATTTGGCATCGCCTTGATCAGGTACTCAACTCCCTTCTGCTCGTTAAGTCTGCCTGCAAACATGATTATTCTGTCATTTTTGTATTTGCTGAATTTGTTTTTGATGTTTTTTGGCTTAAATAGACTGGTGTCAACACCCATTGGAATTAGTTTCACTTTATTTTTTATATGCGGAAATCTTGAAATTAATTCTTCCTCGGCTGTCCTGCTGTTGACTGTGATTATATCGGCATTGTCAACAACTATTTCCTGCAATTTTTTGAAAAATATATTCTTCAACAGGAACAAGTCAGTGCCGTGTATTGTGGCAATCAAAGGCAGGTTATATTTCTTCTTTATAAAAACTCCAAGTAGTCCTTGCGGGATAATCCAATGTGCATGCACAAGCCTTATTTTTTCTTTCTCGATAATAGTTTTTGCATTCTTTAGCTGCGATGCTAAAAAGCCGGGAAGTTGCAGCTTTGCAAGAATACTGTTTTTTATGTTTGGGACCATCCCAGCGCCATAAGCAATCTTTTGGTATTTTTCTGGAAAGAAATATTTGAATCTGACAACTTTTAGATTTCCCATATTTTCGTTCTTCGCAGCCTTATAGGCGTGCGGAGCCAGCACAACCATATTGTATTTCTTAGTCAGCAAATTTGATAATTTAAATACAAATGAGGGTGTGCTATCATTTTTCCATCTAGGGAATGTTGTGGTCAATACAAGCACGTTTTTCATACTCGAAGTCTGGCTAGGATTGTATTTAAAGTTTGTTATTTTAATTTAGCATTGTATAGTACCGAATTTGGTTTACACTTTTTTGCCACATGAATTTTTGATAGTAG
>JBBSVT010000090.1:0-16530 GCA_038046685.1 Nanobdellota archaeon | reverse complement strand
ACTATTATTCTTAGAACTGGAGTATATATTTCTTACTATTTATTCGAAAAACTCCGATAAACAGAAAAATTTATATACCCACATTAAAATAAAAATAAATCAAATTCAATGAAAAGAGGAAAAATGAATAAAAGATATATTGCTTTAGCAATCCTCGTATGTTTAATTCTATTAGTTTCTGCCTGCAACAGGAGTGGAGCAGCTACCGGAGGAGCACCAAGAAAGCCTTTTATTGGAGGAGCTGGAGCAATCACAATGAATTTTGAGAAGGACAGCCCGCCTCCTGAGGTGACTGACCAGGGAACATTTCCTTTCAATGTGCTTGTTAGATTAAAAAATGACGGCGAATTTAAGGTAGATAAGGAGAATATAAGGCTTAACCTTATTGGCTTTGACCCGGAATCCTTTGGAAGCAGCTTCAGTGCCTTAAACGAGGTAACCCCTGAAGACTCTTTGGAGCCGAAAAAAATTGATGCAGAAGGAAATACAGTTGACGGAGCCACAACAGTTGCAGCATTCCCTTCAGGAGGTTCTGACCAATTCAATGCGCGAAAATTTATAGGGAATACAGAATTTACATTTAGGGTAGATGCGTGCTATTTGTATGGTACGCAATCCAGTACTAAGTTATGTGTCTTAAGGGATATGGTAAATGTCAGGGATAACAGCATATGCAAGCCTAATGGTGCTAAGACAATATATAACTCAGCAGGGCCTGTGCAAGTGACCAATTTCAGGCAGACAGTTGTCGGTCAAAAAAGGCTTTCTTTCAGCTTTGATATTGTTTTAAACGGCAATGTTGATATATTTTACACAAAAGATACACTAACATCGCCAACTACACCCTCTACTGGATTTGATGCAGCATGCCCAAGAGATCCTTCAGCCAGAAGGCAGGTTGAAAATAATGTGGCAGTTGCTATAGTGCAAATTCCGGTTGAAGACAGGGTTTTAGATAGTCTCAAGTGCGTCAGCCTGGACAGAGGCGACATTGGCGTTGTTAAATTAGTTAATCAAAGAAGAACAATAACATGCACAGCAGATATACGCCAGGAAAGAGTCGATTTGGAGAAGGACATTGCAATAAATTTGCTGTATAATGTTCTTGACAGCAAAGAAACAAAGGTTTTGGTGAAGCATTTGGCTTCAGATACCTCTCCAGGCCCCAGCAGTGGACCCGGATTAATATCCACATAAATCGAATATTTTCAATTCTGGCCAACCAAAGCAAATTGGCTAAGCAAAGCCTCTAATTGAACGAATTCATCAGAGCCTTCTGTCATCCTGAATTCTATTTCGCCGCATTTTTCCACAAGAACCATTTTTGATTTATTGTCAATATTCAGCTCTAAAATTTCTTTTTGTATCTGCTTTATAATGTCAATTCCAGCTAAGCCATAGTTCAGCATCAGGTCTAAAAGCTTGTTTCTAGCATCGATGAATTTATTGGCTAATGCCAATTCTAAGACTTCCCTCAACTCTTTCGGCTTGGCCACAGAAGCCATTGAATGAATCAAATCTTCCGTGATGTGCCTTGAGATAGCTGCAGAACTCTGCAAAATATTTTCAAGCTTTCTGCAGTCGCCTTCGCAAATATCATATAAAGAATCTTTTGCTTTTTCGTCTATCTTGACTTTTTCTTCTTCAGCTATTTTTTCTATAATGGCAAAAATATCCTTCTTGTCCAATTGCTTGAACCTGAATACAACACACCTGCTTTGAATCGGCTCTATTATTTTTGACGAGTAATTTGCGCTTAAGATAAATCTGCAGGTTTGAGTGTAATTTTCCATTGTCCTTCTCAAAGCTTGCTGTGCTTCCCTTGTCAGCGCATCACATTCATCAAGATAAATTATTTTGAAAGGTACGTCTCCAATTGCCCTAGTTCTTGCAAAGTCTTTAACTTTGTTTCTGATGACGTCTATGCCCCTTTCATCACTGGCATTAAGATCTAAAAAGTTCCTCCTCCACATATCTTTGAACAGTTTTTTTGCGATGACTAATGACAAGCTTGTCTTGCCAACTCCTGCAGGACCTGCAAACAGCAGATGCGGCATGTTTTGCTGCTCAACGAATGCCTTTACCCTCTTAACAATTTCCTTTTGGCCTTTAACCTCAGAGAAGTCTGACGGCCTATATTTCTCGGTCCATAAAGCATTGTCTTGCATTTAACCCCCTTGTATTGTTTAAGAAAATAAAGCTATGTTTAAAAAGCTTATTATGCATCAAAACCTTACATCTCTCAAAATTTTATTGTTATATAATCTGAAGCTTAATATGCCCCCGATTATGAATAAAATGATAATAATCCATACATTCCCGTAGTAAACTCCAATCAGGTACCCAATCAAGAATCCTGCAATGATCATGATATAAGGAAGCTTTATTTTGCGCTTTCTTTCATAAATCAGCCTTCCTGCAATCATTCCTGCAAGAAATATTATGATATAGCTTATAAAGGCGCTTGGTGCTGACAGTGCAGTAATGATTCCCAGAATCATAACTATAAAAAAGAAGAATTCCATCCAATTCTTGTAAAATTGAAACATAGAGCGCCTATTTTGGCCCAGTCCAAACTTTTCTCTCAAAGCTTATGTAATATGTAAGCCAAAGTACAATCCCGACTAAAAGTGAAAGTATTAGTGACAGGAAAACTGGCGCATTTACCACAATGAGGATAGTTGCAAAAATCATGGCAGGCAGTACAAAAGCGTACAGCATCCTGCTTCCAAAATATATTTTACTGCCGTCCAAAGGAGGAATCGGCAACAAGCTTATGATCATATAAATAACATTAAATCTGATGGCTTTTTCTATCAAAAAACTTGTGTTAAAGATGCTTATCACTTTCAATAATATAATGAGCATAAGTGTGAATAAAGGGCCTGCTAAAGCAACCATTGCTTGACCAAAATAATTTATTCCGTATCTAAACCAGCCCAAACGATGCCCTGCCAAATGATGCAGCATAAAACCACCAGGCACGATAATCCATAAATATGGAATTCTTCCATTATTGGCAAATGCTGCAATCAATGCTGACAATAACCCAAAAAGCCACATTTTGAACTCCACCCTGTAACCAGCAATTAATCCAAACAAACGCTGGCCAGCATCGTGGACAAGTATTGATAATGCAACAATTAAGACAGAATTGAATAGGTTATAAAGCCCCATGCCAAGGTTAAAGTTTGCAGTTCCCCATTCATCAAAAGAGATAATGAATGCAATTACAAAAATTGACACTAATAATCCTTTTAGCTCATATGGAGTGAATTTATAATACCTTTTTATTTTATCTTGCAGGTCGACTAGCTCTCCCATAAGACAATAATTGGAAGCATAATATTTAAAGATATCGAAAATAACCGATTAAGGCACATGGAAAGGCACAGAAAAACTTTTTTGTTGTTGGCTATTATAACTATAATCGGCTTTTTGCTAAGAATCTACGGGCTGTCATATGAAAGCATTTGGTATGATGAGGCGTTTTCTGTGCATAGCGGCAAACAAACATTATCTTACATATTAAATTTAAGGGATACATCGCCACCGCTGTATTACATTATGCTGCATTTTGTAGTTAAGGCTTTAGGAATTTCAGAGTTTAGTGTGAGATTGCTTTCGGTTTTTCTGGGGACAATTTCAGTTTATTTCCTTTACTTGTTAGGTAAGGAATTGTTTAATAATCAAGCGGGCATTTCAGCAGCTTTAATATTGGCTTTATCTCCACTTCATGTCTATTATTCCCAAGAAGCTAGAAGTTACGCTTTATTTTTCCTATTAACGCTAACTTCAATGTATTTTTATGTATTATTAGGCAAAAAACCAAATAAAACGAATCTTACAATTTACCTGATAAGCAGCACGTTTTTATTGTATACCCATATTTACTCAGTGTTCATTATTTTGGCGCAAAATGCGCATTATTTCTGTAAATGCAAATTCAGGATTAAAAGACTGAAAATTTGGATATTTTTGCAGATTGTGATTTTATTGATTTACCTGCCTTGGATTCTTTCGTTTAGGGACATTGTTGCCCTAAAGGCTTACTCTTGGATTCCAAAACCAGCATTTTATGTCCTGCTGAATATCCTTCCATATTTTTTTGCAGGTGAAGCATTTTCAATTTCTGGAATTTTGCTGACAAGTTCTTTTTTAATCATGATTGTTGTAATATTACTCAATTTTCATGGTATATTTTCCACTAAAGAAAAACCTTTGCTGTTATTGCTGTGGTTTTTTATACCCATCTTTATCCCATTTATTTTCTCCCTGCTCTTTGTACCGGTTTTTACTCTAAAATATGTTATAATCTCCTCGTTTCCAGTCTATCTAATTATTGGTTTGTACCTTTCTGAAGCAAAGTTCAAGAAAAGCTTGCTGGCAGTGATAATTATTTTTTCCGCATCAGCAATAATTTCCCAATCAATGTCTATTGAAAAAGATGACTGGAAAAACATTTCTAAATATTTGAGCGCGAATGCAGACCAGAATGAGCCTATCATAGTTATTGAGGATTATGAGGCATTGCCTTTGGGATATTATTATAACGCAATTTGCTTTCCGCAGGCTGATATATTAAATTGTGTAAAAGGCCATAATATATACCCTGCAAAGGATATGAATGCGATTAAAAATAAAAAAGGCAATTTTTGGCTAATATTGTCTAATAGAAATAATAGAGACAAAAGCAAAGACGAAATTAATAATTTTGTGAATCAAAATTACGAAGTGCTTTCTTCAAAGGAGTTCTCAACGATGCCCAAATCAAAATTTTATCGGACAGCATATTCTTTTTTGAAGAATAAAAATATGATTAGTATCGAGCATAGCTTAATTAGGGTATATCACTTAAAGCAATAAAAATAATTAGCTTATAGAAAAGCTATAGCTTATCATTGCTTCTTCCAATAGCTTCAAAACATCATCTATATGCCCCGCCCCCAGAATTACGAGAATTTTTTTATCTGGATTACTGGCTGCCAATTTCCTAAGGTTGCCAGCAATTACAAAATTTCTTTCTTCAATTAAAACCTTGTACAAGCTTGGATACCTCTCTCTTAATTTATTTGTTAATTTTTTTATAATTTTTTTGTTTGGAACAGTCGACAAGTCAAACTCAATTTCCTGTTTTCTAGAAAATAGTGCCTTGAAAACATCAATCAAAAAGCTCATCTTCTCTTTCCATGTTATGGTTTTTGACAGTCTTTGCAATGTGATCTCTATATTTTGGTCTATCAAAGCAAGTTCAATTTTCTCTTTTCTTGCGATCTTAATGGCTTGCTTCATCTCGGAGCCCGGAGCAACGCCCACAAGCTCTCCCAGCTTTTTTTCTGCCCATGCTCCAACTAAGGAAAACAGAAATCCTTTCACTCCAATTTGCCTTATGCTTTTTAACTCAATTTTTCTTGGCTCTTTGCTCGTCAAAGCACTCAATCTGTTTTTGTCCAGCTCTAAAGCTATGATATCTGGTTTTTCGTCTTTAATGTACTTTTTGACTTCGTTTAGGCTTTCCATTGCTATATGGGATGTACCTAAAAATACCAGATTTTTGTAATTCATAAGTTGTAAGAAAATAGCAGGTTTTAATAAGCTTTCCAAAAGATTTAAATATAACGAAAAAAATTTAATCAGAGATTAAGTTTTTTTCCATAAGGTAAAAGGTGATTAAAAATGCTAAAGATGAAAAAGGTAAGCGAAACTTATGATATGAGGGTATTTACTGATAATGGAGAGTATTTTGGAGACATTGAAGAATCTATTTTAACACAAAATAAGGTGTTTGGTTGGAGAGTAAGGGCAACAAAGAACTCTTTCTTGAACAAAGTGCTTGGCTCTGCAAAAGGGGTTATTGTGCCTCATCAGCTTGTGAAGAGCATTGGCGATATTATGATAATCAGCAAAGCTGCTGTGCCTTCTTATAGTGAAGGAGAAAGCGAAGCTAAGGAGAAGGAAGAGTAAAAGTACCTTAAATCAATGATGTTCTAAATATGAGTTTTACTAAACGAGTTGGGAAGAGTACAACAGAAGAAGATTAGCGTATTTTGAGAGGATTGGTTAATATCCACGCAACGCTCATTTTTGGCAAACCTTTTTAAAATGCAATTTGTTAAGTTTAGATATGGGAGCTGCCAGAAGAATATTCAAAAACACTATCTATTTGGGCACTGCTGAGGTAATATCGAAGATATTGCAGTTCATAGTATTGCTTTATGCTGCAAGGCTGCTCAGCCAAGAGCATTTTGGCAAATTTAGCTTTGCAATATCTCTGTCTTTAATTGCCATTGTTCTGGCTGATTTAGGCATCAACACTTTATTGGTTAGGGAAATATCAAGAAACAGGAAACTCGCAAGCAAGTATTTTGCCAATGCTATCATAACAAAGATTGTATTGTCTCTTGTAACATTTTTTTGCATAATAATTATCCTAAACCTTCTAAGCTATCCACAGGACACAAGAAACATTGTTTATATAATATGGACATTCACTATACTTTCAACATTTACCGAATTATTTTACTCTATTTTCCGGGCATTTGAAAAGATGTTCTATGATGCAGCCCTGAAAGTTTTGAGGATGTTACTTCTGACTTTTGCAGGCCTTTATGTCCTGTTTAAAGGCTACGGTGTATTTGCATTCAGCTATACATTTGTTGTTGTTGAGTTAATTGTTGTGATTGCTGCATTCGCTATCGCATTAAAAAAATTCATAAAATTAGAGCTGATTATTGACTTATCATTCATAAAATCTCTTGTAGAGAAGGCATTTCCTTTTGGCTTTGCCTTGGTCTTCGGCATGATTTATTTTTTTATTGGAAGCGTTATGCTGTCAAAAATAAAAGGCGATGTTGAGGTGGCAATCTACAGCGTTGCCTACAATATTGCTTTAGGAATTTTATTCATACCTACTGTTTATACAAATGCGATTTATCCAGTCTTATCAAAGTATTATAAGGAAAAAAGGCTTGAATTAAAATTATTATACGAGAAATCTTTAAAATACCTTTACATTACAGGGCTTCCAATATCCATTGGAGGATTTCTTCTTGCAGATAAAATAATATATTTTTTTTATGGGGCAGCTTATTCTGGCTCTATAATTGCCCTGCAGATAATATCAATGTTTTTGTTTATCAAATTCATAAACTTTCTTTTTGGGACTTTGCTTTCATCAATAGACCAGCAGAACAAAAGGCTGATTGGGCAGGGCATAACTGCTGGATTTAACGTTTTGCTAAATCTCTTGCTTATACCGAGATTTGGGTATGTTGGGGCTGCTTGGTCCACTTTAATAACGGAGATATTTTTATTTGTGATTTATTATTGGAATGTTTCAAGAAGCTGGTATTTTTATGATATTGGCGGCGTATTGCTCAAGCCTTTAATTGGAGTAATTGCAATGTTTTTGTTTATTAAATTCTCAAGTTTAGGGCTGATTTTAACGTTACTTTTGTCGGCTCTAGTTTATTTTGCAGTATTGCTTCTTTTAAAAACTCTTGATAAAGATGACTACGGCATAATTAAAACTGCATTAAAAAATGAAAAGGTACAAGCAAATATATGATTATTATCTTGAGGAAGACGAGGAAAATTCAATAGCAGATATAGTGCCGGGCCATTACATAGAGCAGAATATAGATAAAGAGAAAATAAGCGCAGAGTACGCAATTAGGTTTCTGCAGAATAATTTGAATACCCTCCTTGGTTCTTTCATTAATGGGGGTTTTTCATATAAGGGATATTTGATTTATCCTTTGGTTAAGGATATTTCAGTCGAAAATATAATGAAAGTTAAACTCTTAAAAAAGGTCGTAGTTTTTCTGAACGATAATGGGTATGATTTTTCAAGCAGCATCAAAAAATATCCGGAAAAGATAAGCAGCAGCACTTTTGCTGTCCTTCTTTCTGCTTTATACCAAGATTATTCCTTAATAAAAGAAAAAAAAACAATCCAGATAAAAAAGCCAAAATGCAGGGAATTGGAAATGGATGCTTACAAAAAAGAAGATTTGCCGTATTTAAGCCCATTAAATGAGCTAAAGGAATATGCTAATGCCAATTTAAGAGAATACTTATCGGGCTTTTACCTTCACGGCAGCCTTGCCACCAAAGATTTCGTCAGGGGCTGGAGCGATGTGGATACATTAAGCGTTATTTCAAAGAAAACAATAAGGAGCCCCGATGCATTGCTGAAGTTGAGGGACAAAGTTTACTGTATGAGATATTTCTTCTACAAAATTGATCCATTGCAGCATCACGGAAGCATTGTAGTTAGCGAGTATGATTTTGACAGATACTGCCACACATATTTCCCGGTGCCGATTTTCAAATATGCAAAATCATTATTTAAAGACGACAAAATTACCAAATTTAAGGCAAGGGAATTTATGCATGAAGCATCCGCAAATTTGTTTTGGTTTGTGAATTATTTCAGGAAATTGAGCACTAAACCCAGTGCTGACCTAGGAAGTTATGACATAAAAATTTTGCTGCACTACATAACTTTATTCCCTACAATGTATCTGCAGGCAAAAGGCACCTTAGTTTATAAGAAATTCTCATTCGACATAGCAAGAAAGGATTTCGAAAGAGATAAGTGGAAGGTAATTGATGCTGCAGGTTCTATACGCTCAAAGTGGAAAGGTTTTGGGGTTATTCCTTTAACTAGATTATTTTCAAAGGCAAATCCCTTAATTTGCTACCAACTGAATTCCAGAATAATAGACTTATTCAAAGACATTAAAAAGGACAATAATATTGACACGAAGAACATGATTAAAAAAATGCTGGAGCTTTCTGAAGAAGCATGGGAAAAAATCAAAAATGAAAGAAAAGTATGATTTTTATAATATCCCGAATAATTACGGATTAGAGGACTATAAAGATGCTGTAGATTATATTGTTAAGAGATATTGCAAGCTGGAAGGTTTAATATCAATTTATATTTGGGGCGGGCAATTTACGCCAGGAATTTCTGACCTCGATATTGTCTTTGTGTTTGAAAACGGGAAAATCCCGGCGATGCCATTCTCCAAAAGAATTTTTTATATGATGAATAAAAAGTACAGGTATATAGCAAGGCATCCCTTTTTCTACATTGACAAAATATCTTTCAAAAATATAAGGAATATTTATCCAGATGCGGAATTCAAGCTTCTTTATGGGGAAAATATCAAGATAAATAAACTATCTGAAAGGAATGCACATTTTTCCAGAATAGCCTTAATGTGCGATATTATAACAAGGCACTATCCCCGTGATTTTTTAGAGCAGGAAATTGCAAAAAGCATCAATGCAAGGGATATGCTTCTAAGATTAAACTCCTTGAGGCACAGCCTAAAGTCAATGGAGCTAATTAAAAAAGAAAAGAACAAGAGACTGGCTGAAAAATTAAACCATATTGAGCTTCTCAGAAAAAATTGGTTTAAGAGCAATAATTTTGATTTGCTTGCTTCATTAAACAAGGATGCCATAAAAATCTCAATGGATATTGCTGAAAATCTTAAAAATTTCCTAATTGATAATAACCTAGTTAAGATTCATACCGTGAATAATATTGAGTATAATGGCGCCAGAAATAACACTTTATTCATAAAAAATTGGGATAAGGAAATATCCCTGAATGATATGTCGGGATTAATAAGGAATAATAAGAAATTTTTTTCGATTTTGCCTATCGAGTTTGCTCCGCAGCTGATTGAATACTCAAGATATAAGGGTCCAATATCCAGCTTTATCAGGGATAGGTTAAAAGGCGACTTGAAATATGAAATAAAATACAGCAGTATTATTAAGAAAAAAGCAATGATTCTCAATAAGCAGGCCGAATTGGCATTAAAATTAAGGCACTCTGACTTTGTTGCATTCTTTGACTTTGGATACAGGAATAAGCCAGGCATTAACAATTTTTTATTAAATATAGCAAGAGGTTTGAGGGATTAATTCCCATATCTTGTTGGCCATCTTTTTTTTAATTCATTGTAAATGTAGAAAAACTCTTCAAAGTTTGTTTGTTTGTCGTTTATTTTCTTCATAATCATTGTAAAATTGAATTGCCCATCAGAGTTTCTGAAATATTCTGCAACTTTGAATCCGATGAACTGGAAAAAGGTTTCATAAAGGCTGCTGATAACGCTTCCATTTGAATGCAAGCTGAATCCGTTCTTTTTTGTTATGTTTGCATAAACGGAATACATCTCAAAACCTGAGAATACATCGGAATGATTGTCGTATTTTATACCGGACTTATTATCCATGAGCCCATTGCTAAAGGTTATGTCATATTTGTCATTTATGTAGCCATTCCAGTTCTTAAGCTTTATAGCATCCTTTCCACCAATAGGAATTAAATTATTTTTTACTTCTTCTGGAATTATGGCTCCTATTTCCTCTAAAAAGACTAGATGTGAGTTGCCCCTTGGGTTAAGTTCAAAAACAGTTAGTCCTGACAATATGCTATCTTTTAATAGGGCAATTTTTAACTCAGCTAATTTCGAAACTTCAAGTTTGTAATCCTGCTTTTTCTCGTCAAAAGCGATTAAGGGCTCCAGATTCCTGAATAAATCTCCAATACGGTTTTTTGCAAGATAGGCGCTGTTTACAATCTCAAATAAAACAGGGTCATAGCTCGTATCTGTGAATCCCGGAAATTCATTCTTGTTAAAGATAAAAAAATCGCTTCTGAGTTTTAGCTTGAACCATTCCTCTTTACTATGTTGTGGCACCATTATGCATTGCAGGATTAGTCATTCTTTATAAATAATATTGCTTAGTTTTACTTGTTTTCGATATAGAAAAATAAGTAATCCTTTTTCAAATTTCAAAAATTTTATATACTGCACTATATAAATTAATCAAATTAAAATGAGAGTATTATTGGTTATCCCTCCAAATGTCGGAAGGTATTTAGTTGCAACTATACCTCACGCTGGAATTGCTTATCTTTCAGCTTTTCTAAAGAGAGATGGGCATGAAGTTTCCTTGGCTGATATGAGAATACATGCCTCCAATGATTACTTGTTCGACAAGATTGAAAAATTCAAGCCAGAGCTGATTGGAATGACAACTGCTTCGATTGGCTATAAAATGGCTTATGAGATTATCGAGGCAATCAAGTCAAAGCACCCAAAAATACCAATTGCTATTGGAGGTTCTTACGCTTCCACTGTTCATTCAAGAATACTTGAAGACACAAAAATAGATTATGTGGTCTATGGAGAAGGTGAAAGGACTTTCTTGGAATTAGCAAACAATAAAAAGCTTGGGCAGATAAACGGGCTTATTTATAAGCAAGATGGCGAGATTATGATGACTCCGCCTTATCCATTGGAGCAGGATTTGGATAAACTTCCTTTTCCAGATTATGGCTTATTCGAGCTTGACAAGATGCTTGAAAAAAGAATCCCGATAATATCGAGCAGAGGATGCCCGAATAGGTGCACATTCTGCTCGATACAATTAGTTATGGGCCACCCATTTAGAACAAGAAGCCCTGAAAATGTCTTGCAGGAGCTTGAACACTGGCACAAGAAGGGCTATGACACTTTTGAATTCAGCGACGATAATTTTACCTTTAACATGCCAAGAGCAGAAAAAATATGTGATTTGATAATAGACAGCGGAATGAAATTAAAGCTTATATTTGGAAATGGCTTAAGGGCAGACAGGGTGAATAAAAACCTTCTGATGAAGCTGAAGAAAGCAGGGACTTTTTGGATAGCATACAGCCTGGAGAGTTCTGATCCGCATTCTCTTGAATTGCTTAAGAAAGATTTAACTTTGGAGCAGCTAAAAAGTTCCGTTGATGAAACAAAGGAGCTTGGAATAAAAACGCAGGTTAACTTTATAATTGGAAATCCAGGCGAAACATGGGAGGGATTCAAGCAGGACTTAAGAGTAGCTGAAGAACTCAATGTCAACCAGTTAAGATTTTATAACATGATTCCTTACCCCGGCACAGAGATGTATGAGTGGGTTAAGCAGAATGGAAGATTTCTATACCAGCCGGAAGATTACTTAAATGACCTCAATTATTGGGGTGAGGAGCCTGTTTTTGAAACTGAAGAGTTTACAAGAGAGGACAGGATTAAGGCTTACAGAATAGGGCAGGCAAAGATAATGCAATTATTTTTGAGAAGGCATTTTGGCAGATTTTTGGGCAATATGGGCTTCCAACTTTGGAAAAAACCTTTTGTGCAGAAACACGGCATGAATATGGCAATGAATATGTGGATTGCGCTAAAAAGGCTGAGGCTAAGGCAGGCATGATTTTTGATTTAGGGGGTGCTTAGGTGATAGAGCTATTATACCTAATCTTTTTGCTTCTGCTGTCGTTTGCATTAGGGCAGAAAATTTTAAAGGGAATTGGAGTAGATTTTGAGTCGCATTCGGAAAAACTCGTATTTGCATTGCCGCTTGGCTTGGCTGTTTTAGCATATATCACATTTTTTTTTGGGATTGCCGGACTATTGTATAAATGGATCATAGCTTTGGTTTTACTGTCCATCTTTGTTTTTTTGATAAAAGATATAAAAAATGCATTGTTAATGTCATTTAAATTTATAAAAAATACTGATAAAAAAAGATTGGTAAAATGGGGTTTAGGGCTTAATTTTTTTTCTGTTGTGCTTGTATTTTTGTCTGTATTTGTACTGATTAATTTTATTGCCAGTTTTGTACCACCTTGGCATTTTGACGTCATTGCCTACCATCTTGCCGTTCAGAAGATTTTCATTAGGGCTCATGAGATAGTATATGTGCCCTATATATTTTATTCAAATCTTCCGTCATTAATAGACGCGATTTACTTAGTTGGGTTATTGCTGTATAACGGGATATTGTCAAATCTGCTCGGGTATTCTCTGGGAGTGATGCTTGCACTGGCAATGTATGCCTTTTGTAAAAGATTCTTCAACTCAAGAGTTACCGCTATACTTGCCTCAATGATATTTTATAGCTTTCCGATGGTGATTAGAGGGACACGCACATCTCATGTAGATGTACAGCTTGCCCTTTTTCTTTTCTTGTCACTTTATAGCATTGTTATTTATTTTGGTTCTCGTGAGAAAAATCATTTGATTCTGAGTGCGATTTTTGCAGGTTTTGGAAGCTCATCAAAAATTTTTGGTCCAGTTGGCGCTTTAGGAATATTGATTATTTTAATTGCGCATATCCTGTTAAGAGCCCCAAGGAATAAAGCCCAATATAAAACAGCTTTTTTCCATCTTTCTATATTCTGCCTTATAACTTTAGCCATTTTTCTTCCTTGGCTATTAAAGAATTATTTTTTTACAGGAAACCCCGTATGGCCTGCTTTCAATGATTTTTTCAATGGCAAATATTGGGACAGTGAGCATCAAAGATATGTATCAAAATTAGCAAATAAAAGAGAGCTCACTATTATCAACTTTCTGCGGCTGCCTTGGGATATGCATACGCAGCAGGGAAAATCCATCGGGAATATAGATGAAGACGAGAGCATAGGCCCGTATATCTTAGCTTTCCTGCCTCTTTATTTCGTTCTGCCCAAAAAGAATGTCATCATAAATTTCTTATTTGCCATTTTGTTTATTTATATAATTATGTGGTTTTTTTTATCTCATGTATTCAGGCATATAATAGTCTCGTGGCCGCCAATAGCAATAATCTCAGCTTATGTCATTTCAGAATTGTTCAGGAACAGATATGTTTCTAAAACTGTAAAAGTCCTGCTTATGTTCACTTTCAGTTTCAATTTTTTAGTTTTGTCAGCTGCCGTAGCTAACAGTATGCCTGTGGCGCTTGGTTTAGAAACTCATGACCAATTTAATTCAAAATATCCGGGATCTATATATAAAGCTTCTAAGTTTATCAATTCAAATTTGCCGGAAAATGCCAAAATCCTTCTGTTTAGGGACACAAGAGGATTTTATTTGGATAGGGATTATGTTTGGGCGGATCCTCTTTTCCAGCTCTATATCAATTACTCTAAGTTCAGGAATGAAGATGATTTTTATAAGGAGTTGAGGTCGATAGGGATATCCCACATACTTATAAATACGGAATTTGAGTGGCGTGGTCAAATTGTTTATGAACATCGTTACAGCGAGAGGATTATGGGCATGATGGATAAGCTATTAAACAAATATACTGTAAACTTATACAATGAAGATGGAATACTAGTTAACGAACTCAAAAGAAAATGAAAAAAAAACTAAAATCAATCTTAATATTGCTGTGGATAGTGCTGTTTTACATAGCGCACTATTACTTTGAATACAAAAAATACATCGGCATTTTGCAGAGCTGAGTTATTCTTAGGCGGTTTCTAGAATTCTTTTTCGAGCAGCAATTGGGGCTTGCAGGGGCTATTCCTTATGTATATAATCCAACGGCTCATTTTTAATCGCTTTCCAGTTATCATTTATCCATTGGATTACTTCATCAATCCCCTCATCTAGATTAATTTTTGGAGTCCATCCAAATTCGTTCCTTGCCTTGTTTGAATCAAGTGCGTATGCTGCATCCAATCCCAATCTCTCGGATACATTCTCCGTTACGTCCTTAAACTTAACTTCCAGTTTATTGGATATTTTGCCAACAAGCTCCTTAATTTTGGTCAAAATATCCGTCGATAAATGATAAATCTCCCCGTATCTGCCCTTTTCCATTACACTTAGGGTTGCATCACACACATCACTTATATGGATAAAGGATCTTTTTGCCCCACCGCCTCCATGCAAAGGAATTTTTTTGCCTTGTTTGATATAAATGATTGAGCGGGGTATAATTTTAAATAATTGCTGTCCGGTCCCGTAGACATTTGCGGCCCTCGTGAATACTGCGGGAAAATTAAATTTTTTGACCTGCATAAGGATAAACTGGTCGGCTGCCGCCCTCGAACCAGCATAAGGAGTGCTCGGATTGAGGATTGCTGTTTCTTGAACCAGACTTCTGCATGCACCATATACTTCAGGTGTAGAAATATGGACATATTTCTTGAGATAAGGCTTTAATTTTAGTTCTTCCACAAAAGCAATGGTAGATACAACATTCGTTTGATACCAATGAGATGGATTGTGCCAGCTAGCTGCAACTTCGCTCTGGGAAGCGAAGTTCACTACATACGATGGCCTGTGCTGATTGCACAAATTAATAATTGCAGGAATATCCTTGTTCAAATCAAATTGATAAAACGTGAATCTTGAATAATTCTTATTTCTTTTATATGGCAGAAAAATTTGTGATTTTTCAGGAGAGCGGCTGATTCCAATTATTTCATAGCTTGTTTTATCTAAAAGAAAATTTATGAAGTGGCTGCCTGAAAAAGAATTGCTTCCTATGACTACAATTTTGCTCATTTCAACCTAATCTCCTTCATCCTCTTGATATTATAGTAGAGGGGATTATTAAGCCCGTCTACAATAAGCCCTTTGTTATAAGCATCCACAAGCGTCTGGATGGCTTCATCTATTGCATAAATGCATTCAAAACCAAGAAAATTTCTTATTTTTTTGGAGCTTACATGATATGATCTTTGATCGTTACTCGCTGTAAATTCAAATTCTATACTGTCATCTCCAATAACCTTTTTCACCATTTCTGCAAGTTGTTTTATAGTATAATTAGCATATGCTGCGTTGAATGCCTGCTTGCTTATTTTTCCGTCTGGCGCCTCGAGCAAGAACTCATAAAGCCTGACCATGTCTTTAATATTTAGTGTTGGCCTCATTTGATTGCCGCCAAATATTTTTATTTTTTTTGTTGCAAGGGCCTGGATGGTAAGCAGATTGACTGAAAGATCAAGTCGAAGCCGAGGCGCATATCCGGCCAAAGTTGCAGGCCTAACAAACACATAATCCGCATCACCGGCATTTGTTTCAAGAAGAAGCTTCTCGCATTCGATCTTATGCCTTGCATAATCGGTAATTGGCTCGGCTTCCACATCTTCCGTTACTTCGATATCAAGAGGCTTAACTCCGTATTGGCTCGTTGAGCTTGCAACTATGAACCTATCTACTTTGTTTAACCTGACTGCGTCAACAACATTCTGAAAGGCATGAAAGTTAATTGATTTGCTAAGCTCTGGGTTAAGATCGAAGCTTGGATCATTTGAAATGCACGCCAAGTGAATAACAGCATCACATCCTTTGGTAGACTCCACCAGTTTTTTTCTGTCCCTTATATCCCCTTTTATTTCTATAAGGCATGGGTGTTTCTTTAAAACGTCTCCATAGATATAAAGATCATAAACTACTACTTCATATCCATTTTCGAGTAGCGATGGAGCTAGGGCGCTTCCTACGTAGCCTGCCCCTCCTGTAATAAAAATCCTTTTCTTGATTGGCTGCATAGTTCAAAACTGCCTCAGTTATTTTGACAAGTATTTAAACCATTCTCCTTCACCAAATCAAAAGTCTTAAATAAATCTTAGGTTATGTTATTGTTTTGAGGGGGTGGTAAAGAAATCAAACAAAGTTTGGCTTTTCAATTACATAACTAAACTTTTGCAAATTCATTTATAAATAAAAATATAAGGAAGAACGTTCA
>JBBSVT010000089.1:0-39966 GCA_038046685.1 Nanobdellota archaeon | reverse complement strand
ATCTTCTTACATACTTAAGGCTAAAAGCCTTGATAAGAATTATTCGAAAAACTCCTTGGACAACAAACATATTTAAATAAGTATCTGCTATCTTTAATAAACTTAAATACAATGGTTAAACTTGTACTTTTAAGGCACGGAGAAAGCGTCTGGAATAAAGAAAATAGATTTACTGGGTGGGTTGATGTTGATTTATCAGAGCAGGGCATTGTAGAAGCAAAAAAAGCCGGTCAAACATTAAGAAAACAAGGTTTTTCTTTTGATGTTGCTTACACTAATCTGCTGAAAAGATGCACAAGGACTTTATCTTTGGTGCTTGATGAGATGGGTTTAATGTCGATACCTGTTCATAAGACATGGCACCTCAATGAAAGGCATTACGGCGCATTGCAGGGCTTGAATAAGTCAGAAATGGCAGCCAAATACGGTGAAAAGCAAGTGCAGATATGGCGAAGGAGTTATAACATAAGGCCGCCTGCACTGAAAAAAACAGACACTATGTGGCCAGGAAATGATGTAAGGTATAAAGATATTAAGGAAAGAGATATCCCCTTAACAGAGTGTTTGCAGGACGTTGTCAAAAGAGTTTTGCCGTATTGGAAAAAAGAAATTGCTCCTGTGCTGAAATCAGGCAAAAAAGTGCTTATAGTTGGAAGCGGCAACAGCTCAAGAGCACTGGTTAAGTATTTTGACAATCTGTCCGATGAAGAAATTGTAAACCTCAATATACCAACTGGGATTCCGTTGGTTTATGAGTTCGATAAGAATTTGAAGACGATTAAACACTATTATTTAGGCGATCCGAAAGAGATTGAAGCAAAAATACAGGCAGTTGCCGCTCAGGGGAAAGCAAAGAAATGAGTTTAAATAGAAGTTAAATACAGGAATTTTTAGTGGCTCGTTTAAATCAAGCGAACAAAGTGAACAATCAAGAACATACATCTAGGGGGACAATTTTGATATATCAAAGGCAAATCCTCTATATAGTTAATGCGTTATGGGGATTTTGTTATTGATACATAAAAATTCGATATTACTGTATAATAATAAATATTATAAATACATTACTACTTTATTAGGAAAAAATGACTACTGCAATCCTGTTTCCAGTAAATAATAAGGGGGGAGTAGGTAAAACCTCAGTTCTGACTGATCTAATTGCAATGCTATCAAGAAGTTATAATACTGGAGTGATAGATTTTGACCGTCAAGGAAGTTTAGCAGGAACATTACTAGATGACCAGTCTATCGGAAGCCAGCCCTTGGAAAGTTATGATAATTTTCAAACAAGGAAAGTTACACTTCAAGAACGAACATCTTTCAATTTTGCTGATGCAATGAGAAAATTAACAGTGGATATAGAACCATCTGAAACAAAAGTATCCATATTTCCTGTAGGCATGCTATACCGTAATCCTAATAGGAGAGAAAGGTTAGAGAGAATTGTTAAAATGGATTTTGGTGGTGTTGATATAATTGGCGTTGACCTTCCGCCTCTCTCTGATGCGGCTGTTGTGCTTGATTATTCTCTAAAACCATTGGTAGAGACTATGAAAGATGTAAGGTTAGTGCCTATCGTTGTTACAACACCTGAAAAAAATACGATTGAAATTGGATTAAGCCAGTTTCCTGAAATTTATGCTTATCTTCAATCACTTGGTGTTGGAAAAAAGAAAATTAATCCGATATTATTAATAAATAAACTGAGAATAGATTATGGTGATGAAAAATTTGCACAAGGATTTAACTACCAAGACTTGGATAAATTAGAAAAACTTGGTTTAATAAGAAAGGAGTGGCTTAGCCATCAAGAAATGATGCGAGAAAGTAACTTAGGGGGTGGTCGTGGAGGAATAGAGGGTATTATAGTTGGCGGGCTCAACAGAGAAGGAATTGTTTATGATGTAAGATGGCTACCTTACTTTAGCCATGTTGCTGATGAGAGATTTGGTAGTTCTGCAGATGGAAGATTTTCCTTTTATTTTGGAGCAAAGCCAGCTTTGTTTCATTTCCCACAACTTCTAAAAATTGTAAAGGATGAAGGGTATATAGATGGTGAAGAGTCTACTGTAGATGAGCGTGTCTTTACCGAACAAATGAGTAAATTTCTTGGATATTTATCTCAACGAATTGGTCAAGAGAAACGACAATTTTATTCAATGCAAACCATAAGGAAAAATGTAGCAGATGTTCAGTCTAGATTAATTGAAAGTCTTCAGGAAGGAAGAAGAATTGTGTATGAAAGATGGGAACAAGAACAATGGTCTGATAGCTATAGGACATGGGATGTTAATGAAACTAAAGTTAAAGATTGGGGAGCAAAGTTTGGACGTTTTGGGTATGAAGTACCTATGGAAGCACTTCCTTTTAAAGTCCTAGCAGATGCTTTGTATAATACTCGGATAGAAATAGCTACCGCCACTGGAGAACAAGTGGAATCTGCCGTTAGAGATAATATTCTTCAGCATTTGGAAGTTGGAAAAAAAGAATATGATTACATTGAAAGAAGAGGGGGTGTTCACAATATACGTGTAAAGATGTTTGACAAAGGAGAACCTAGAAGTTGGCAAATTGAAGTTGAAATTGACTGTGACAATCCCATGTTTAGAAGGATGGCTGAAAAATTTCCTCCAAAATACGCATTAGATATTTTCTTGAGGAATCTAAACAATTCATTGCATGGTTATAGAGCGTGAAATATACAATAGGAACTCCCCATTACAAGATTAAAATTGTTCCCTATCAGTCGTTCAGCCACCAAAAAATTATTGAACTTACCTTTAATTAATGCAATAAATAAGTGAGGCAAAATTTAATGTGTGGAATGCGAGAGCGAGCTCGAATCGGTGCTCTCGCTCGCTCAGCTACCAAAAATTTTGCCGAACACTAAAATTTGTGCGAAGCACGGATTTAAGATTTAATCCACCAATATTAATTAAAGTTTTGATAATTTAAATTTATATATATTCTTATCTTCTATAAAACCTCGCCGCATCCTCGGGCAGAACAGAATTAATAGTTGCATTGGTAGAAATCTCAAATCCTCCCCATGTTGCGATTCTTGGGGTTATCTCAATATGGAAATGCAGATTTTCTTTTTCTGGAGAGTAATGCATAAAGAAGTTGTAAGATGCATTTATTTTTTTTAGCTTGACAAGTATTTTTTTTAATGCCAAAGCCAAATCTTGAAGTTCATTTTCCTCCAATTCTTCCATTGACTTTTTATGTCGTTTAACAAAAACCCACGCTTCATAATTAAACCGTGAGGCAAATGGTGCAATTACAATCACATTTTTTGTCTCAAAAATCTTTCTTTTGGATTTGGACTCAATCTTTATTATATCGCAATAGGGGCATTTTTTGTATTTTTTCGAAGCATAAGCTTCCTCGGCAATTAAGCTTGGGATTTGAGGCAATGCGGTAACCTGCGAATGGCTATGAATCAATGAAGTTCCTGCGTCTTTGCCGTGATTTTTGAATATTTCCACATATTTAATGTGATTCAGTTTGCTTAGTTCCTTTATCCTTATTTTGTATACTGCCAGCAAATCCCTTATTTGGCCAACAGGCAAATCCGCCAGCTGCGATTTATGATGCGGTGTTTCAATTATTACTTCATGAATGCCGTAAGAGCCGCCCTCAGAATAAAACTTTTTTGATGCAATTTTAGCGTTCTCTTTTTTTTCAACGGCAGGGAATTTGTTCAGGAACCACCTCATTCTCCAATTTCCTTTGTATTCAACTCTTCCAATCTCAGGCGGAGTTAAATGCTCATTGCCGGGACAGAAAAAGCATATTTTTGATCCTTCCTCAACAGCAATGCTCCTAAACTCCTTAGGCCTTTCCTTTCTTCCAACAGCATAGTAAACCCATCTGTCGAGAGTGTAGTCCTTTCTTATTATTCCCATACCAACACCATTTAAAAGTAATTATTTAAATCTTTTGAATCTTGTTCTTAAAAATCCAGTACACAACTGAATGATTAACTACAAAGCGCTTTGGAACTGTATATAGGTAAATCAAGTCCATAAAATGATGCAGTAAAAGCCCGATAGTGAACATAGATGCCCACTCACTATAGAATGACAGGATTATCATAGGCAACAGAAATTCTCCTGTGTGGAATATCAGCAGTATTCCATTAACATCGGTGAAGTTCCGTGCATTCATTTTCTCAAGATAAAAAAAATAAGACTTGAAGAAATTGATTTCATGGTATTTGTAAACATACCAAAAGTAATGGTCAATGTCTATTAGAACGCCCCCAACCAGGATAATCAGAACTTTCCAATTAAGGATGGGGTATAATATTCCGGCCAAAATCAGAGAGGACAAAAAATGCGCCGACGACTTCATTTTTGATTAAACTTCCTGATTAATTTATAAATGTTTTTCATAATATTTAAAAACTGGGAAAATATTTCAGGATTATGGAACTGAATTCGATAAAAAGCGAGCTGCCGACAGAATTTTATCAAATTCTTGAAAAAGAAATTACAAGCCTTAGGCCGGCGCAAAAAAAAGCAGTTGAAAAGGGGCTTTTGCAGGGCAGAAATCTATTGGTATGCACTCCCACAGCCTCTGGAAAAACATTAATAGCGGAGCTTGCAGCGCTAAAGTCAATCGTCAGCGGCAAAGGCAAGGCCATTTATATCGTGCCTTTGAAAGCATTGGCGTCTGAAAAATACCGGGATTTTAAGCGAAAGTACGACAAAATTATTAAAGTGGCTTTATCCATAGGAGATGTTGATTCCGATGATCAATACCTGGCAGAGTATGATTTAATCATCACCACTTCCGAAAAATTTGACTCTTTGATAAGGCATCATGCACCATGGCTATCAAACACAGCAACTATTGTTATTGATGAAATTCATTTGCTCAATGATCCTAAAAGAGGGCCCACATTGGAGATATTGCTGACAATATTAATGCAATTGCTCAAAAATGCCCAAATAATCGCCCTCAGCGCTACAATTGGCAATGCACAAGAGCTTGCAGACTGGCTCAATGCAGAGCTTGTAACTGACAATTGGCGTCCAGTAAAACTGCATAAAGGGATCTATTTTGACGGAAAGATTGAGTTTTATTGATTGAAATATTCTAAGTCTTGTTTAGTTTTTTTATTGTGAGATTAAGTATATCTTTCTGATAACGTCTTTCTTGTTCGGCCAATTTTTCATTGATTTGCCGTGGTAATTTAGACCAACCCCAATCCCTTAACCACAATCTCAGAATCAAAAACTTGCAAATCGCTGTATTTTTGGCCAGTTCCTAAAAATAATATCGGTTTTTTCGTTACATAAGAAACCGAAACAGCGGCTCCGCCTTTCTCGTCGACATCTGCTTTAGCCAAAATTATGCCGTCAATTCCAACTGCCTCATTGAATGTTTTTGCCTGCTCAACACAATCATTCCCAGTTATGCTTTCCCCAACAAATACTTTCAAATCTGGCTTTGCGACTCTTATTATTTTTTTCATTTCATCAATTAAATTAACATTGCTGTGCATCCTGCCGGCAGTATCTATCAAAACAACGTCAATGTTTTTTGCCTTTGCATGCTTTATTGCATCGAATGCAACTGCCGCCGGGTCCGAACTGTAATTGTGCCTAATCATTTTTAGTTTCAGCTTGTCTGCATGCTGCTGCAACTGCTCTATTGACGCAGCCCTGAAAGTGTCAGAAGCGGCTAAAACGCATGATATCTTTTTCTCATTCAGCATATTTGCCAGCTTTGCAATGCTTGTTGTCTTCCCGCTTCCATTTATACCGAAGAAGACGATAACATATGGCTTTTCTGCCTTTTTCCTTATTTCGACAATCAAATCGACATTAGCGACATCAAATAACCCCTGAATTGAGGTCTTCAACGCTTCCTGAACCGTTTCTTCAATCTTTGTTCTTTTTATGGGCTTTTCAACAAGCTCGATTTTTAGATTGATCTTCAGCTTTTCAATTACTTCAACAGCAACATTGTTTTCCATCAACGCCAATTCCAAATCCCAAAATAATTTATTAAACTGCCCATCATTTATTTTTGTGGTTACTATCTTTTCTTTTATTGACTCAAAAAATCCTTTTTTATTCAAGTCTTTTTCAGCTGTTATTGTGCCTTCTGCAATTTTTTTTGTTGGAGCTTCCAATATTTTTGGCTGTTCTGTTTTTTTTTGCACTATTATTTGCGGTTTTTCTTCTTTTTTGGTTATTGTATCTGATTTAATTGCTTCTTCAGCTCCAAATCCCTTTTCTGTCTCTGTTCTTTTTTCTTCAATGGCTTTATCATCTTCTTTTCCAGTAAACTTTTGCTTTAGTTTTGCAAAGAAGCCTTTGCCATCTTCTTTTTTTTCAGCTTCTTCAGTTGGAATTTCAATTATTTTTTCTTCTATTTGCCCTTCCTTTTCCACGCCTTCAGAAATCTTGGATATTGCAGTTTTCAGCTTTTCTTTTAGGAATTTGAACATTTTGAATAATTATTTGTTGTTGTAAAGTGAATCTCTTTTACTGTATTGCCGCAAAAAAATAAACAAATTAAGAAACTTAACTTTCTGAGACCAGCTCCTGAAGTTGCCCCTCAAGCTGTGCAGCATGGTTTGTCATCTTTTCCATCTCTTCCATCATCTGTTTTTGTATTTTAGCCATTTCTTCCATTTGCTTTTGAACTAGTTTTTTTGTTGAAGGAATGTCTTTTTTGATTGCAACATTTGCCCCAACATTGACGAGAAGCTCTGAAGCGTCCTTAACGCTGGCCTTTAAAAAAATTCCTGAACTTAATGGCACCAATATTTCCTTACCACTGTGGATATTAGTGAACTCGTCAAGGCTATGACAAGTAGTATTCAGCTCCATCAACTGGTGCGTTACCAGTTCTAATTGCTTCTGCAATTTTTTGATATGCTGCTCCAGCAACTGGAATTCCATATATACTTCCTGTGCCTTCTGTTCCCTATTCTCCATTTTACTTCAATTTTTTCTCCAGATTTTTATACATCTCTTCATAAACTATGCCCATTGGCAGCCCTTCATGGGTTCTTTTCACAGTTTCTGCCAATAAAGGCGCTATTGATATCACCCTTAATCTGCTAAGCCGTTTCACTTCCGGAATTTCTATCGTGTTTGTAACAATTACTTCCTTGATTAATGAGCTTTGAATCCTCTCAATTGCTGGATTTGACAAAACAGGGTGGGTTGCGAGCGCATAAACATCTTTTGCGCCAAATTTCATCAGGATATTTGCCGCTCCTGTTATCGAGCCTGCCGTATCTATAATATCATCAACTATAAAAGCCGTTTTGCCTTTCACGTCCCCTATTATATTGTGAACCTCTGCGACATTTGGTTCAGGCCTTCTCTTATCCACAATTGCGATAGGTGCGTGCAGCACCTTGCCAAACTCTCTTGCCCTTGCAGCACCGCCTGCGTCAGGGCTTACGACAACAACATTTTTCAGTTTTTTGCTGGCTATATACTCGGCAAATAAGGGAATTACCTCGAGGTTGTCGCTCGGTATGTCAAAAAAGCCCTGTACCTGAGCAACGTGCAGGTCAAATGTGATTACCCTGCTCACTCCTGCAACCTCAATCATGTTTGCGACTAACTTCGCTGTGATTGGCTCTCTCGGCTTAGTTTTCTTATCCTGCCTGCAATAGCCATAGTATGGAATGACTGCAGTTATTTTATCTGGAGAAGACCTCTTTAACGCGTCAACCATAATAAGCAATTCCATCAAATTTAAGCTTGCATCTGGAGAGGTTGGCTGTATTATAAAAACATCGCATCCACGCACGCTTTCAAGCACCCTGCAGTATATTTCACCATCGTGAAACTTCTTGATTTCAACAGGTGTTAATGGAACTTTTAGGATTTTGGCTACTTCTTCGGCAAGCTTTTTATTCGCAGTTCCCGAAATTAGCTTAAAGTGATTCTTGAGCAAAATCCCACCTTATTATTGCTTCGTAGAATGAGTATTCTTTTAAAAAGATTTGTATAGCTGCAAGGCGCAATAATCTAAACAGGTGCCTGAGGGTGTTTTTTGGTGTACAAGGTGCTGTTCGTCCTTACACGTTTGCCATCGTCATTAAATTGATATGCAAATTATGCATAATACTCTATATTCCCTACAGTTAGGGTACCCTTAACTTTCCCTGAAATTCTTCTTTTCGCGAACAGCCCGTGTTTCATTTCAGAAATAGTTAAATTTCCAACAAAACGTTTATTGGGCTGCGAAATTAGACAACTATAAACCTCGATGGTTGCACTCTCTGCCGGGCTAAATTCTAAAGGCGAATAGTGAGCAGCATATTCAACCGTCTCAGGATGAATAAGATGGATTAGGAAGTAAGGGGTTAAAGTTAAAGAAGTGAAATAAAAAGTAACTTGGATAGTAGAATTTTATGGTTGGGGGGTAAGTTTTATTACTACTTACTTCTAAGTTTTAGAGTAATCCTACCTATTAGTACACCTATTAGAAAAAAGAATAGTGGATATAACAATAACCCAACAAATAATGCAGTAGTCCAAGCACAGTAAGGATTATTTTCTCCACAAATACCCGTGATAGCAAGTATTATTGGTGCAAATATTATGATTATTGGAGAGTTGAAGTACCTATCTTCCATTGCCAAAAAAACAAATAAAATTAGTAATGATATTCCGACACTCAAACCAATAATACCTGCTTTTAACCAATATGGCCAGTCTTTCCAACTCATTAGTTATTCTAAATGTTACTGTTTTATAAATCTTTTGGTCTAGGCGGGCAATAGAATATGTGGGGGATAGTAGATTGTCGATTTTTTATCTTCCCTTATACCTATTCAGCAACATAGCATTCCCCACAACACTAATTGAGCTGGATGCCATTGCTATAGCCGCATAAATTGGATTGAGCAAAATCCCACCTTATTATTGCTTCGTAGAATGAGTATTCTTTTAAAAAGATTTGTATAGCTGCAAGGCGCAATAATCTAAACAGGTGCCTGAGGGTGTTTTTTGGTGTACAAGGTGCTTGTTGTCCTTACACGCTCGCCATTAGCAAATTGATATGCAAATTCTGCACGATACTTTTTATCTCCTACAGCGAGTGTACCATTAACTTTCCCTGATGTCCCTCTTTTCGCGAACAGTCCAGGTTTCATTTCAGAAATAGTTAAATTTCCAACAAAATGGCCATTATGCTGCGAATTTAAACCCCCATAAACCTCTTGGCTTACATTACCTCCCAGGCTAAATTCTAAAGGTGAATAGTGAGCGGCATATTCAACCGAATTGGGATCAATTAGGTGTATTAAGAGGTAAGGTGTGTTCCCGGAGCCATATCCCAATTCTCTTTTTTGACTGCTGCTTACTCTTGCGTCAATAGGTACCAAAGTAGTTAAATTATAATTAGAAAAATCCTTTATTCGTTGAACCAGATTTCGAGCTGCAGTTGAAACCCTCATTTTAAAGTGGTAATAAGCTATAATTTATATTTCTTTTGTTTCCGAGCTTATTGAAAGCACGTCAGCTTCAGCATCATTTTTATTTACTTTACTTTCATCTGTTTTTCTTTTCAGCATTATCGTGATTTCTCCAAACGGATTTTCCTGCGCTAGCTCAATCTTATTCTGCTGCGCCAAATGCAGCAATGGGATAAATGTGTATACCTTATCCTCTTTTGATTGAGACTGCAAAAGCTTTGAGAACGTCAATTTGGGGCCAAGCGCATTTACAAAGAAAGATTTAATTTTACCATAAACATCTTTAATTATCTCAGTGACATCTTTTTTCTTCTTAGGCGCTTCAAGATTAAGGGGAGGTATAGAATGAAGAAGTCTCCTCTTTTTGACTTCCAAGGCTTTTTCCAACGCCTCAACCAAATCAAAAATTGATACTTTTCGTTTTCTTGGCTGCGGTGTTCTGGGCAGCAAAGCGGGAAATTCATCTAATTTAGCCAATTCGCCCTGTTCGTCAAAGTCCATTTCATCCATTTCATCACTAACGCCAATAAGCAGCCTATCGAGCTCGCTTAAGTCTTCACCAACCAGTTTATTTGATTTCATCCTCAGCAAGATCGCAGCTGCCAGCAACACCTTTCCGGATATCCTGAAATCATGGTCCTTTAGGGTTCTGAGCATGTCCAGGTATCTCTGGGTTAGGTTGCTGATATCAATGTCCCAAGGATCCATCTGCTCGCTTTTAACAAGCTTGTAGATAATGCTCTGCCAGGTAATTTCGTCCGCTTTTGAGAAAATAATATTAAAAATTCTTTCGTGAGGGTCCATAGACAATTTTTGGAAGGGATTATATATAAATTTATTTATCATAGGATAGTAAAACAAAAAATATATAAACCTGTAATGGAGGAGTTTAATAATTGGTGAAAACCATCAAGATGTCTAAACACGATAAGTATGTTTTAGAGCTAAGCGACAAAATAAAAGATAACTATGATTCTATATCTGTAAATGTCCCTGTTAAGCGTTCAAAGCGCCCCTTAGGAGATATAGATATTCTTGCAAAGAAGGGCGGTAGATTTGATTTGTATGAGGTTAAATGCTCTTACAGGATTTTAAAGGCGAAAAAGCAGTTAAGCAGAGTCAAGAAATACTTAAATCTGAACGATGCAAGGGGCTATTTCTATTGCGGGAACGCTAAGCTATTGATGGACTTATAACGATTCGATAAAAAACGGATTCTGCAAATAAAAGTCAGTATATTCTTCATACATCTTACTTTAAATCAAAAAAATAAAAGAAAGAATTCAAAATATTTATCCTCTCTTCTTTTTTCTTCCGCCTTTGGCCATTTTTGCCATTGCTACATTTCCTTTCTTGTCTATGAAGTAAAGGTATCCAGTTTTTTTCTTAATTCCGCACTTATGCAGCACTTCCTGCTTTTTGCTGGTCTTTTTTCCAGCCCTGGCCATCTGAACTCTGGCGCAGTCGCCGTTCTTATTCACAAAGTATAGATATCCAGACTGTCTTTTTATTCCGCATTTGCATACTACTTCTACCATTTAACCACCTTTTGAAATGTTTTTTATGATTAATTATTGTGGTATTTAAATAATTTTGTATTTTACAGGATGCAGTCGACAATAATTATAGAGATAATTAGGACTTCTTTATTGTTATCCAATGTTTGTCCTAAGGCAATAATTTACAAAAATACCATTTCCAAAACCTTTTTATATCTTCCACTCATACGAACTTTTTATTTGGGCCTGTGGTCTAGCGGTTATGACAACACCCTTACAAATTAAAATATCAAGAACGGTGTAGGTCACCAGTTCGAATCTGGTCAGGCCCATTTTTGGGCAACTGCGTCGGTGGTCTAGTGGCTCAACCTTTTAAGAAAAGGATTCACAAATGACTGCGGCCTTCCACGCTAGGGAATTGCTGTTAACCATCTTGATCCTGGCAAAGATAGCCGCGTGCCCGGGTTCGAAACAGCGGCATAAATCCGTTGACACTTTTGGGGTTTCACTTCATTCATGCCCCAGGTCGGAAATTTGTGCTTCTGCCGAAATTCCCGGCCGACGCATTTTAAATAAACCAAGAACTTATTTTTTTATCTCCTGCTGCCTGACTTCTATTATTGTCTTTTTGGGCGTTTCTGTTTTTTTAGTGAATATTTTTTTAGTTGGGGTTATGACTTTTTTGGTTGAAACTTTCTTTTTTTGCACTGGTTTTTTAGCTTCTATCTTTCTGTTCAATGCCAAAATAATCGTGCGCTGCCTGCCTATTCTTGACTCAAGCTCGACATTTTTCCTACTTGCAGCTTTCAATTTTCTGGTTAGCAGATTCTTTGTTTTTTTAATCTCTTTTTGAGATTTTTTTATGTTTGAAGAGAACTGCCTGCTTTTCAAGGACTGGGCTCTTGATTTTGACAATAATGTTTTTAACGATTTCTTAATGGATGCTACCGTTGCCGTTAATTCTCCAAGGGAATCGTCGATAGTACCGACTTTAGAAAGACTGTTTTGAGTATTGACCTGCTGTAAATTTGCATCTGATACAATTTTATCTATTGACTTCCCAAGCCCAACTGTTTCCATGTCAACCTTAGACATTCTTGACTCTATCAGGGCAATCATATCTTTTAGAGTCTGTATTCTAAGGCTAAGGCTTGAGATGTCTGCCCTTACAAAACTAAACGATTCTACTGTTTTGCTCCTATGAGTCAAAAATTCCTTTCTTAATCCCATCTTATACCACTTCAAAATGGCAAAAATAATGCAAGATATTTAAATATTTGCATTTTTCGCATTAATCAAGTTTATAAACAATGCTCCATTATACCAAACCATGATTAGCATAGTAATCCCAGCCTATAATGAAGAGGAATATTTGCCGAAATTATTAGGTTGCATTAAAAAACAAACCTATGAAGATTATGAGATAATTGTGGCTGACGCCAACTCCACGGACAAAACAAGGCAGATTTCAAAAAAATTCGGATGCAAAATTGTTAGAGGCGGAATGCCGGCAGTTGGCAGAAACAATGGGGCCAAAACAGCAAAAGGCGATATTTTATTATTTTTGGATGCAGATGTGCAGTTTGAAAGCAATTTCCTGAAAAATGCTGTTGGCGAGCTAAAAAAAAGAAAGCTGGATGTTGCCGGATGCTATATCCGCCCCTTGAGCAGCAATATTGTTGATAATGTGTTTATCTGGATTTTTAATTTGTGGATTTCTGCAACGCAATTTTTTTATCCAAATGCCTCGGGAAGCGGAATTTTTTGCAAAAAATGGCTGCATAAAAAGGTTAAAGGATTTGATGAAACAATAAGGCTAAGTGAGGATATGGATTATGTTAGGAGATGCGGTAAATACGGCAAATTTAGACTTATTAAAAGCGCAAGAAGTTACATTGCAATGCGAAGATTCGAACGAGAAGGTAGGCTTATAGTGGGGCTTAAACTGATCCTGTCTGCTTTTTACAGGTTATTTTTTGGCGAGATTAGAAGCGATGTTTTTAAGTACAATCTGAAATACAGGAAATGAAAAAATTATAGTGATTATCACCATCAGCTGCATTCCTTAATTCGTCTATTCTAAATCTTCAAACTCACAACCTGGGAAATGCCGTCGCTGTTCATTGAAACCCCGTACAAGATATCTGCTTCGGAAACAACATTATCATTGTGGGAAATCATTATATACTGCGCTTTGTCGGTATATGTTCTTATCAATTTGGCGAGCCTTTCGCTGTTATGCTTGTCCAAAGCTGCGTCCACTTCGTCAAGCACATAGAATGAAGCAGGCTCATGCTCCTGTATCGCAAAGATAAAAGCCAGCGCTGTCAACGTCTTTTCTCCTCCTGACAGGCTTCTTATGTCAAGAAACTTGCTGCCGGTTATCTTAACATTGATTCGGACTCCTGCTTCAAATGGATTTTCCCCGTTTTCAATAACCAATGCGGCTTCCGCTCCCTTTGTGGTAAGCATTGCAAAAAAATTCTTGAAATTAGTGTTCACAACATCAAAAGTTTTCATAAACAGCTCCTTTTTCTTTCCTTCCACCTCTTTCATCATAGCCAAGACATCATCTTTTTCCATGCGTAATCTCTCTTTTTTGTCCAAAAATTCATTATACTGCCTTTCAGCCTCTTCATATACCTCCAGAGCCCTCATGTTGACAGAGCCAATCTCTTCCCTCATCTTCTCAAATCTTGAAATCTCATTTCTTAACTGCTCTTCGGTTTTTCCCAGGTCAAGCTTTACGCCTTCATACTGCTGGAATTCCTGGTTTGAAGCGGCCAATGAAGCTGCAATTTCAGCATTCTTTAGGGAATTAAAATTGACCTTTATCTCGACTTGTCTGCTTTCCTCTGCTAATTTTTCTACAGCAGTTTCATTTTTTTGCACTTCCTCGTTTATCCTTCCCTGCTTTGAAAATAAATCCTTAAATCTTATGTAGAATTCCTTTGCCAGCAGCTCTTTTTCTTTGAGCATAGATTCCTTTTGGACTGCTGCATCCCTTAGCCGATTCAGTTCGGCATTAAAGTCTTCGTTGTCTTTATCCAGCTGCTTTAGTATTTTTTCAGTCTTATCTTTATCAGGTATGAATATGTTTATGATTTGAGCATCAATATTCTTTATTTCGGAGCCTAACCTTATTATTTCCTCGCTAAGCTCCCTAAATTTTTGCTCAAATGCATTCAATTCCGCAAGCAGTGTGGGGTCATTCAGCTGTGAAATAACGCCCCTTAATCTTTGCTTTTCAATCTTCAAATTTGTCAATTGACTATTGCTTTCAGAAATTTTATTGTTGATTTTGTTTATTTCTTTGTCAATTTCCATTTCCCTTGCCTGCAATTCCTTCTGCTGCTGCCTTGAAACTTCTGTGTTATCCGGCTCAAGATGCATTGATGTCTCTGATTTTATTATTTCACCTTCAAAAACTGCCTTCTTTTCCCTCAAGTCTATTATCTTTGCCTCGTTCTCGCTCCTTCTTTTCTCAAGAATATGCATGAAATTTCCAAGCTCGTGTATTTTTTTTTCATTATCCTCAAGGCTTGCCGCAACTTCCCTTTCCTTAAACCCAAATGCCTCTTTTTTTCTTTCCCTGAAGCCGCCATGCATTGCTCCGCTTACTTCTGCAACATCCCCGTCAAGGGTAACAAACTTTGCCTTTCCGACGCCTAGGCGTATCGCAACATTAATATCATCCACTACCACAGAATCAGAGAAGACATAAGAAAATATTTTCTTAAATTTCTGGTCAAAAGAAACGAGATTAATTGCCAAATCATGGACACCTTTTGCGCCTATCAGCTTTTTCGCCTCGTCACCGGCTTCTTTTCTATTTATTTTATTTAGCGGCAGGAATGTTGCAGTGCCCAATTTATTTTGCTTAAGGTACTGTATCAATTCCGCCGCCAGTTTGTCGCTTTCAACAACAATGCTTTTTATTCTTGGGCCTGCTGCGACCTCCAATGCTACTGCGTATTTTGAGCTTACGTTCCCTAAATCGGCAACAGTTCCATATATGCCTTCTCTTTTACCTTTCAGCTCCAGAATTTTCTTAACTGCCAAATCGCCTCTGGCAATTTCCCTTATAGCAAGGTCCTTTGCCCTTAGTTTGGCAATTTCTTCATTAGCCGCATATAATTTTCTTCTTGCGTCGCCAAGCTGAACAGCCAAGCTTGAATCTTCGTCAAGGCATTTGTTCAGTTCCAGAGTTGTATTTTTGAATATTTGCCTTTTATCCTTCAATGCGTCAAGCTGCTGCTTGTGCTCTTCTTCAACATCAACTACTTTTTTTATCTTGTCCTCAATTATGCCTATTTCATGGCCTATCCTGTCTTTGTCTCTTATAAGATTATGCTGGTTTTCCCTTAGCGTCATTATTTCTTTTTGAAGTTCGTCAGCGCCTCTATCAATTGCTTCCACGCGATTTTCAATATCTGCAACACTGTCAAGCTTATTTTTTTCCTTAAATTTTATTATTTTGTTGCTAATAGTTTCCCTGTCCTTATTTTTGGCGCCGGATTGGCTTTCATATTCCTCCTTCTCACGTGCCAGCTGCCCAATTCTATTTTCAATATCTCCAATGCTGCCCTTTAAATCTATTCTTCTTTGCGCTATTTTGCTCAATTCGCTCTTACAGGTGTCTATCCTTGAGTTATTTTTTGTCAAATCTATTTTTAATGCCTCAACGTCCTTGTTCAGCCTTACCTGCTCTATCTCTCCCTTCTCCTCAATCTCCTTTGAAATTTCCCCTATCTGCTTTCTTTTTTCCTCATTTTCACGCTTTAGTTTGGCTATTTTTTCCCTTAATGCATCCAAGTCTTTGCTGCCTGTGTCTATTTTTTCCCGTATTGCTTTTTTTTCAGCGTCCTTTTTATCTATCTGCATTCTCAGGTAGGAAGCTTTGTTTTGCTTGATCCTTTCGCTCATTTCCTTGTATTTCAATGCCTGATCCCTGTCGTTTTTTAGCTCTTTTAAGTAAGTGTTCCTCTCTGTAAGAATAAGGTCGGTTTCTCTTAGGTGTTGCTCAACCTTTTCAAGCTCGAGCATCGCTTTGTGCTTTTTTTCCTCGTATATAGATATGCCAGCAATGTCCTCTACAAGGATTCTTCGCTCTTGGGGGTGCATTTCCACAAATTTTATAATATCTCCTTGAAGGATGATGTTGTATCCATCCGGGTCAATTTTTGCCAAGGACAACAGATTCATTACCTGCTGCCTTGTCATAACCTTGCCATTAATTCTGTAAATGGACTGGCCATTCTGCCTTACTACCCTGCTTATTTTAACTTCTTGGTCTTCTGATGGGAATACCCTATTTGAATTATCAAAATATATACTTACCTCGCCTTGTTTTGCTGGATTTTTTGTTTTCCCCCCATTATAGATAAGGTTAGCTGATTTCTCCGCTCTTAGGTCCCTTGAAGAAGATTTGCCTAAGACAAAGCATAAGGCATCCAGAACATTAGATTTTCCTGCACCATTGGGACCGAGGACGCAATTGAAGCTGCCGCCAAAAAGAATTTCTGTGTGCTTTGCAAAGGATTTAAAGCCCTGCATAACCATCTTGTTTATCCGAGTTGCTTTTGCACTTTCTGTGGATGCGACAGCTATTTGAGGCATTGCTTGGGCATTGCTTGAAGCTTGCTCTTCCATGAGAATATCTCTATATTGGTATTATTTAAAGGTTATTGTTTAAGGTTCCTAAGTAGTAAATTATATATACTAGTTAGTCTAAATAGTATATTTGGAGGGGGGGTTAGCATGCAGCCTGATTATAAAAACATTATTTCTCATATTGATATAGACCGGAGCTTAGGCGCTATTGAGCACTTTAGCTTCAATGGAATGGAAGATGAAAGCCTTCTGGAGTTTAAGGAGGATATAGAAGCTGGCAACGACTCAATTGAGCTTCACCTGATTAAATCAAAATCATATAAAGAGGCATTGATTTTAAGGCTCAAGAAAAGCAATGGGTCTTATTCTGATGCTTGGCGGGAATTCCTCAAGGAAGAGCAAAAAACATTTGGGGGCTCTAAGATATTCTACATGAACCATGACTGCGGCAAATTAATGGTTCTTTCGTTGCCGAATGAGATAAGGAATAAGCTGAACATGGTAATCACAAGATTAAACAAGATTAATGAGAAAATCTCAAGAATTAATGCAAAGATTAAAAAAGAAAATTTGGATGTGTATGCATCAAGAATGAGGAACAAGGAAGCAATGAACAGGAAGAAAGACGACATTATAAACTTCATAAACCAGAATTTGAGGGTTTAGGAAACTTGATAGAAAGTTTGTTAATTCTGCAACAAAGTTTTGTTTTTTATCAAACTGGCTTCTTAATTAATATGGTTTTTAGAATGTTACTATTAAAAAATAGTCAAAAACGTAGAATTTATAAATTGGGACAACATTTCTCCATAAGACTAAATCAAAAAAATTATAAATTATGTATGATTTTTTTAAGAAAATGAACAAATTCCCTCTTAAGTTATATCAGCAAGATTTGCCTGCCTTTAGGTACTTTGGTATAGAGATTGTCGGAGGCGAGCAGGGATTAAATGCCGCTGTTAATTTGGCAGAGCAAGTAGCCTTAAGAGACGAGATGCTGTTATTATTGCCCGGGATAAAGCAGATAGTAGAAAAGTATAATCCCAGGAAGAACATAACAATTGCAGGGCGTTTTAGCACAGAAACTGCTTTGGGAATCGCTCAGCTATACTTGATGCATTGCATTCATGCTGTTCCTAACGAAAGGTTTAAGTTTTATCTCAACCCAGGAAATCAGGGTGAAGAGCCAAGCGAGACTTGGAATCGCTATGCAGGTGCAGCGGCTGCCAAGCTGGATTCTTTAGCAAAGGCGCACAAAAAAGAGAGATTAGAATTTAGAAAATGCCTTGAAGAAGCTGTGGATATCGCAGAAAAAATGCTGAAGGAGTCGCATTGAAATAATTTTTTCAAAGTCTGCATAAAAAATGATACCAGAAGAAACAATATCAATTAAAGTTCGCCAGTTTGCAGGAAGCGAACTTGCAAGTGATTTCGAAGGATTCTTAAGTCGCGACAAAATAGACCTAGCAGTACTTCAATTTAAGGGCGCTTTGGCATATCATATAGCCCAATACCTAAAGACATACGACTCAATTGACAGCAAAGCAGTGTATCAAAGGTTAGATACACTAATCCAAAGAGGAGCATCTTTACAATATGATGATGGCGATGGAGAAGCAAGTAGGAAGATAGACCAGGGAAAACGCATGTGTTATCTTAAATTTGGCGGATTTGATTTCTACGCAATTGCCATTTTTTATTATGCAGGGTTAAAACTTCCAACAGTAGTGGACAAAGTTATTGCGGATGGGAAAGCTGCGGCTTTATATGACCTGTGCGATGCCGTAAAAACCAGAGCTACTGAAGTTTTGTCTGTGTTTAAAGTTGGTTATGATGATTATGCGCAATTTCTGGAAACTACAGGAGGTGTTGAAGGTGTTATGGCTAGACGTCTCACCACAAGACAAAATGCGGAGTTATTATATGATGCTGTAATGAATATCCTTCCAGCATATAGGCAGAGTGTCGATGGAATAGTGGAAAATATGGGCACAGCGTTGCAAAGAATGAAATCTTATGTTGAACAGCAATAATTGAAATGAAAATGAAAGGTAACATCTATGGTTTGGATATCAAGCTGACCCAAATTGGTCAAAGAATTGTTCCAGTTGTTATCGAGTTGAATGGAGTAGATTCAGGAACGGATTCTTTTAGATACGAAGAAGGATTTAGATATTACGAGAAATTCGTAAGAGTGCTTGGAGCACAAGCAAGAGGAAAACCATTGCTCATAGAAGGTTGGTCAAGAAGAGCATATGATCCTTTAGAGAAAGTTGTTAGAAAAGTTGAACTAGAAAAGGGATATCAAGAGGTCAAAAAAGGTTGTAAGGCTTTAGCATCTGTCGTTGGAGATCATTTTGAGTTTGAATATGGTTGGTTGGAAGATTTACTTAGATTTAGGCTAGCAAAATTAGAAGACACTTTTGATGATACTGAAAGTAGGTTTTATGCTTATGCAGCCAGAAAAATAGGAGTGCCATTATTTGTTTATAAAGATGTGCAATTTCATTCAGACCATTTAGACTTTGATTTGATAGATGGAAGAAGATTAAGATTGCAACCAGATGACATAGGTCTTATAAGGCCTAGGTCTTCCACTTTATACATGGTTCCAGTTAAATATAGGTACCTTTTTTTGAATTCACCATTAATAGAAACGATAATGGATTCAAAACCATTTACTCATTTCTTAGTACAGGTATTTGGGGCGGATATTGGTAAAGCATTTCCGCCGGCATTAGCTTTTGGATTTGGTATTACTGATACAAAAACACTTATTCAGTTTTTGGAAGCATTAAAATCTGACCTTGTGGTAAGAAAAAGAGGTTGCTCTTATTGCGGCACAGGAGTTGAGATTCTTGAAAGACAGAAGGTTTTGGAGAGTGTAAAATCAAGACCCTACCATACAATAAGTCCTGCAAGAGTTCAGGCATTGACTTATTTTATTATGTTAAACACATTTGAGGGTAAGAAATTTGAAGATTTTCTAACGATGTACGAACAATTTATTTCATCCATCCCGATTCTTAATCGAAATACTGGAAAATTCCATGATGGCTGTGCAAGAGTTATAGTTTACTCACCACCAGGTGAACAGCCAATTGTTTTGGGTTCACAGTGGAGGATTGCAACACATCACATGAGAGACACAAAAGCTACTTTGGAAGACAAATTTAGGGTTAATCTTTCAAGAGGAGCAAGTGCTATGAGCATTACTTTAGAACATGAAGCTGTCATGCATGACTTTGCTAAGGCAATTGTGCAAGGATTTGAAAAAGCAGTTGAAAGTTATAAGAAAGTAATACATGATTATAAGGAAACATCTACATCACAACTCATGGACATTCAACAGTTTAAGCCAGACATTACTGAGTTAGATATATTTAGAGTTATTTTCTGGAATACATATTTGCAACGCAGATTACAAGAAATAGGAGCAATTGATGATAATGACGAAATAAGAAATTTACCGGGATATGATGAAGAGCAAAGAAAATTACCAAAAATAGTTGCCAAAAGTCAAGAACTTATACACATTGAAAATTCGCCGTGAATTTTAACGAGGTACAAAAAATACAAACATCATTTCAAATTTTAAGCGTCTTTCTTCTGCAGCGGAACAAATTCATAACTGCTGTATGTCCGTTCGTCTACTTGAACACCACCTTCATATCTTTTCCATACGAGATTTCTTCTAGTTTCAGGAAATAAGATTGTTCCATTCCCTTCCCTTAGTCTATTGGTGAGTTTGCCGATGTCAAATCCATTTGAGTCAACAGCGGCTGTTAAGTATATTCTATCGAAATTTGGAGTTAGAGTTTCTACCGATTGCATTATATCTCCTTCGATTATTCTTATCCTCTGCTCTATTCCATCGCCAAATTGAGCTTTAAGGTTTTTCGAAGCTGCCTGTGCAAGCCTTGGATTTATTTCAACACTGACCAAACGTCCTGTTTCACCAATCAAATAAGCAGTGACAACAGCATGATAACCGTACCCCGTACCACCTTCAAGCACGTTGAGGCCTTCGCGCAAATCCAAAATATCTGCCATTTTAGCAACGACAGATGGCTCGGAAGAAGTCTCCTTATTCCCATTCCCAATAGGCAAAGCGTGATTGCTATATGCCAATCCACTAACTTCTGCCAAGTAAATCTTATCAGTTCGGAATAAACTATCTAAGGCTTGTCTTAATTCATCTGGGATCTTGAATTGTCCATTAATCACTATCTTAACATAAATATCTTTTGCAGCAAACCATTTTTGTGTGTCAACAACAATAAGTGGAAATACCTCATCATCCAAGAAAAGTTTCCTATCCACCCTTAATATTGCCTCCAGTACACGTGGGTCTCTTTGTGAGTATTCTGGATCAAAATGCTTCATAAAATCTAGGAGTATATCAGTGCCCATATCATCTAAGAATGGTCCCTATTTTTTAAATGTGGTCATACAGAATAGCTTCTTGATTCTTCTATGAATTAGGTAAGTCTCCAACTTGAATTGAACCCTAGGTCTTCCTTGTTTTCTTAATGCTGAAATTCCAACAGCATTTGCAAAACTCGTGGGCTTTCAATGTAAAGAAGTAAGCATGAGAGAAGAATTCAACAAAGATTTTGTCACTTTCGTTCCAAAGCCCTCTTGGCGAGGAATAGAAAAGAATCTAAAGTTCATGACAACCAAAAACCAAAACCTTTATAAACTTCAGGTTTATAACTATAAACTTCAGGTTTATAAGGTGATTTAGGTGTTCAGCTTAACCGTAAATGAGGCAAGGATCATAGATTTTTTGGTAAGGAACTTCATGGAAAGGTACAGCATAAATGCGTTAGCTAGAAAGCTGGAAATCTCCCATACAGGAGTGCATAAAATACTTAGAAAGCTGGAAAGGGTTAATGTAGTAAAGCCGGAAAAAATAGGAAATAGCATATATTACAAAGTTAATTTGGATGAGGGAATAGGCGTCAAAATTGCTGAATTTGTCATTGCCCAAAATGAACTTAACAGCTATGCCAAGGTAATTGAGGAAGATTTTAAGGTGCTAGAACCGTTAGTCCAAAGCTGCATATTATTTGGCTCTGTCCTTCAGAAAGGCAGGGAAGCAAGGGACATAGATGTATTGCTTGTCTTTGAAAAAAAGAATTTCAAGAAAGTGCATCAAAAGCTTGAGGAAATCAGGGAAATGAAGCCTAAAAAGATACATGATGTTATGATGACAAAGGAAGATTTAGTTAAAAATATAAGGAAGAATGATGAAGTAGTTTTGGACATAATAAAAAATGGCAGGGTTCTGTGGGACTCTGGAATACTCGTGGAGGGTATAAAAAATGGGACATCTTGAAAATAAGTTGGAATGGTGCTTAAGGAAAGCCAAAAAAGAAGGAGAAAAACATAGAGGTCTTAAGGAAGTCAAGCCAGATGAAGAAAAAGCAAATAATCATATTGCAAAGGCAGAGCACAACAGAAAAGCAATGAACTATCTCATAGAAGGGAATTTTCCGGATTGGGGAGTAAGCGCTTCTTTTTATTCCATGTATCATTGTTTATTGGCTTTAGCCGCAAAATTTGGATACGAATCAAGAAACCAGGAATGCACCTTTGCCGTAGTAGAGCATTTAGTCAAAAACAACAAAATAAATTTGGATATTAAATGGCTTAACAAAATAGGTTCTTTTGATGAAAGCGAAATGGAAGGTGAAGAAATATTAAAATTAAGGGAAGAATTCCAATATGGACTAGGAACAATTGTTGGCGATTCAAAAATAAAGCAATTGGTTGAGGACACAAAAGAGTTTATTGATGTTGTAAGGGAAGTTTTGACAAAATGATTCCATCTATGCTCAAACACGTGACCAATTCTGTAAGCAAGAGAGAAGAATTCAACAAAGATTTTGTCATTTTCGTCTAAAATCGGTATTTTAAACAAACTTTTTTATTATACTATGAATCGGGGGCTTTACGAAACTATAAACTGAAATAGAGTAGGAAGTCAATAATCTTTCTATAATGGAAATATATTATTACACAAGAATATACTAACCTATTACATTAAAGATATTCAGATTCACAGATGCAGGCCTTATCCTTTTAAATGCGAATATTCGTTCTATTATTAGTTCTTATATAAGTTCTTATATAGATACTAATATTCGCAACCTTTATATATAAGTGATATAGTAGTATAGGGATATGGTTACCAGAAAGGCTAAATTAGGCAGAAAAATAGAAAGTGATATACTTAAGGTTCTACATGAAGCCAGAACACCGATTTCTACTCGTGACATTGCTATCAAGATAGGAAGAGCGTGGCATTCTGTTCAAGGTCATTGCTTGAGAATGCAGCTTGATGGAAAAATAATCGGCTACAGAATAAGCAACCTAAACGTTTGGGAGATAAAGAAATGAATAAGAAAACACTGCTTGGATTTATTGTAATGTTTTTACTAGCTAGTTTTGTTTATGCACTTGGGTTAGTTTCTTTTCTTAACACCACAAATGATGAAATAATTATTATAAAAGCAATGCATTTAGACAGAAATCATAAATTTATTTCTAATATTTACAGTGATGTAAGATATAAAGATAGTTTATGGTCTGAAAAAGTTTATAATGATGAAATAATAAGGATAACTTTCGAGCAAATATTGAATTCTTCAAAAGATATAACAGTTTATGCTAGAAACAATCAAGGTCTAAATACAAAAATAGAAGTTTATCATAAAGATTCAAATGAAAAAATTACGGAATTTCCAATAATTTCTGAAGAAAAATATTATACTATTCTGTTGACTGATATGATTGGAAAATATGACACATTTGATTTAAGAATAAAAAATCTTGATAATAATAAAAATGCTTATTTAGAGTTTAATCATATTCTTGATCCTGCATGCACAGTAGTTGATGATTCTGTTATCATATACGGCAATAGTCCGCATAACACCACAGAACAATTCAATGTTTCTGCGCAATTTACATGCCAATCTGGTGGTGCAGTTAGAACTGCTCACTTTGATATAAGCCTGGATTATGGGGTTAATACCTCTTCTGCAAGTTCGCAGGCAACAACTAATTTGACAACAAGCTGCACAACTGGAGAAGATTTTAAGATTGTAAGAACTGAATTTAGTGGCAGTTGTGATAATTTGGCAAATATAGCATGTTCTGACTCCAATACTGACGGTACTGTTACTATAGATATTACAGACGATCCAGTCACAGCAATCATAAACTGGACCGTCTATGTATGTCCAGGAACAAAAACTGGTAGCTATGATTTTGATGTTAAAGCAACATCCATAACAGATGGCTCTATAACATTTGACAATTGGAATGAAACAGGTATTAATAACACAGACTTGATAAAGCCAAGAATAAATGCTTCTATCTTTAATGTTTCTGCTCCAACAAAAGGCGATGTTGTTAATTTTACTGCAAATGTTACAGACAATGGCGCTCTTGACACATGCCAATTCTATATGAATGGAACTTCTTCTGGAAGCTTTATAATTTTAAACAAGACTATTTCAGGAAATGACAGCCAATGCTCTCAAAACTGGACTATTGATCTAACAAGGGGAAATGTAATCAACTTTACTGCTTTAGTTAATGACACCAATAATAATAAAAACCAAAGCGAGCAAATAATAACAGTAGCAAATTTCATACCAACACCATCAATAGTATTCCCGACAAGTGATTTAAAGACAAATACCCAGCCTTTAAGTTTAAATGTAACCTATGAATCAGACAGGGACAATGATGTGATTAATATCTCATATTATATAAATGGGAGATTAAATCAAACACAAATTGGCTTGAATACAACATTTAATGCTTCTGATGGAATTTATATTTTAAATGTAACTTTATTTGATAATGTTACTGCAACTTCTTATAGCGCTAATGTAACCGTTAATTTTACCATTGACACTGTAAAACCCAATGTCACTCTTATTAGCCCAGTGGACATATTTAATTCAAGTTCACGAAATATTACATTTAAGTTCAATGTAACGGATGAAAGAAGCACCCAAAATATCAATTGCTCTATTTATATTGGTGCCGTGTTGAACACAACAAATTCGTCTACGTTAAATGGGACCACAACATCATTTAAAATTGATAATATAAATGAAGAAGCACATACATGGAATGTCACATGCTTAGATGAAGCAAAAAACTCAAATACAAGCATAGCAAGGAACTTTACAGTTGATTTAACAATTCCTCTCATAAACAAAATAACATTTTCCCCTAACAGTACAGACGATGTCGATCCAAATGTTTTGTTAAACTTCACAATTAATGTTACAGATGACACTTCTGTTACAAATAATGTTTCTGGGGTTAAAGCAGTTGTCTTGCAATACAAACAATCAGGAGCAGGAACATTTACAAATGCAACTGCACAATTCCAAAGTGGAACTGGATTGTATTATGCTAATTTCACTCCGAATATTGCAGACACGTGGAATTACAAAGTTTATGCTGAAGATTTTGCCGGAAACAATGACACTTCAAACATAACAAATATCTCTGCAGCCAATGACCGCACATGGAACAGGAAGCCAGCAACATTCCCCAATTTAGCCTGTGGTTTCTCTAGAATATGCACTGCTGGAAACTTAACAATAAACAATACAGGAGATTTTACTCTGAACTTTGATTTAAGCTCTAATTTTGACAATACAAACTATAATACAACAGAGCCCTTCGATTTAACGGCAAAAGAAATAAGGGTTATAGAGATAAACTTAACTGCAGGTGCAAGCGCAGCAGAAAGCAGTGTTGTTATAACAGCAGATGCGACAACTGCAAGTTCAGATCCTGACAAGGACACAACTAACTTTACCTTTACAGCATCTGCTGGCGGTCCTGTGTTTGATATTACAATTATAAATCCGCCAACAGAAGCAAACAGAAGTGACCCAAGGGCTTTCCACTTAAATGCCTCACTAAAAAACATAGGCAATGAAACTGCTGGCCATACTTGGATAAACTGGACTTTGCCAGCTAATTGGCTCAATATTTCTGGAACTAATTTGACAAAAAATATCAGCAATCTTTCAATTAACGAAATTGTTCATCACAACATCACTGTCAATCTGACATCAAGCGCTTCAACAGGAACGCAAAAAGTAAATGTGACAGCTGCCTCAAACAACAGCGCAAGCGACAGCGCATCAGCTTCGATTGTAGTTACCGAAACTTCAACAAGTACAACAACCACAACTACCACTACCACAGGAGGAGGTGGAGGCGGTGGTGGAGGTGGAGGTGGAGGTGGAGGAGGTAGCATAGTAGAAGTGCTAATAAAGCCAGAGAAAATTGAAATATCGCAAACGGTTGAATTGGTAAGAGGCCAGGACAACAGCTTCTATGTCAATGTAACAAACACTTTTCCTGACTCTATCTTAGACAACCTTAAATTGGATGTTGAGGGCTTTTTATCCCAATACCTGACAATTGAGCCAGAAATCATCAGGGATGTGCGCTATCTAAAATCAACTGCGTTTAAGGTTACTGTAGCAGCACCTGCCTACAAGGCATATGAAGAGCACACTTTAAAGGCAATAGTGACAGGCATGCTGATTAAGACTGAATTAATAGTGGGGCAGGAGCAAAACACCACAGCTGTTTCAAGAAATCCGTACACGCTCACTAATTATATCTCATTGATAATACATGAAATAAGCAGAAAAGATGCAGATATCAGCCTGGAAGAAGCAGAAAAACTTATAGAAGAAATGCAGCGGAGCGGCTTCCCAGTTAAGAAATCGGCAAAATTACTGGAAGAGGCAAAAGAAAAGCTTGATGCCGGAAGATACAAGCTGGCTCAGGACATCACAAGCCAAATCAACAGAATAAGGGATGATGCATTTGCTGCCAATTCATTGATTTCAGAAATCAAATCTAAAATAAATAATGCTGAAAACAAAGGCTTGCAAGTAGAAGAAACTAAAAGATTATTGAATTTAGCATTAGCAGCATTTGAAAGGGAAGATTTTGCGACATCAATGCAGAGGGCAAAAGATGCTCAGCTTTCTATTGTAATAGAAACCAAAGGCAAGTTTAATGTTGCAAGGTTTGTCATCGACCATTGGTATCCAATAATATTAGTTCTTCTAATCTTATTAAGCTTCAGCTATTTTATACGCAAGCAGTTGACTTTAATAATAATTTCTAGAAGATTGGAAGATTTGCAGAAAGAGGAAGTCAAATTGCATGAGCTGATGCAGGAAACACAGGAAAAATACTACAAAGAGAAAAAAATCACTACAACAGAATACCATAAGGCAATGTATGGCTATGAAAAAAGATTAAGTGAGGTTTCACAGTTAATATCGAGATTAAGGTCAAAACGAGTTGGGATAATAGAAATCTCTAATGAGATAAGGAATTTGAACAAAGAAGACCAAAATGTAATTGATTTAATCAAGCAATTGCAGGATGGCTATTACAACAAGCAGATAATAACAAGAAAAGTTTATCTAAAAAGGATAGAAGAGTACAAGACAAGAAGGATAGAAATTGAAAGGTCTATTGCTGTTTTAGAGGCCAAGCTGGCTAAAAAGGAAAAGTTAGAGGAGTTAAAGGCAAAAGAAGTTCCTAAAAAGGAAATAGTTTCAAGGATTAAGCAAGAAGAAGGCAGGTTCAGGAAACTGTTCAAGAGGGAAAAGGAGAGCCGTTCTGAAGAGGTAAAGAAACTGCTTGATGAGCTGGTAAAAAATAAAGACAAGCCTGAGTCTGAATTCTTACCGGAAAATCAGATTCAATCAGCTCAAAAGAAAATCCAGTTCACAAAACCAGCAAAAACATTATCAATAAAAAACATAATTCAATCATTAACTGAAAAAAACATAAAAAAACCAGTTTACCAAAAAACATCAGCAGAAATTAAAAATGAAATAATTTCAAAATTGAAAGGCAAATTCCAATTAGATGAAATAAAGCCAAAAGAGCATATTAAAGATTATTCCGAGGATATTGGGGCTTTGAAAGAGCATGGCTTTGATGTAAAGCCTCATGCAATTTCCAAAATCAATGCTACTAAAGAAAATATTCTAAAACATTTAAAAGAGGTGCATAAACATGACTAATGGAAAAATTATCGGGATAATAAGCCTGAAAGGAGGTGTGGGTAAAACCAGCTCTGTTGCTAATTTAGGGGCTGTTTTAGCCTCTGAATTTGGGAAAAAAGTATTAGTTGTAGATGCAAACTTCTCTGCCCCTAATCTGGGCCTGCATTTGGGCTGTGTAGAGCCGGAAGTGACGATACATGATGTCTTGCTGAATAGGGCTAATGCAAATGAGGCAATATACGAGCATGAAGCTGGGTTTCATCTTATGCCTGGCGCTTATGTTTCGAGAAAAGTAAATCCGCACAGGTTAAAGCAGAAAATTAGCTATCTGAAAGAACACTATGATGTGATTCTGATAGACTCTTCTCCAAACCTGAATGAAGAGATTTTAGCGACTATGATTGCCTCTGATGAATTGCTAGTTGTTACTACGCCAGATTATCCGACTTTAAGCACAACGCTAAGGGCTGTCAGATTGGCAAAGCAGAAAAGAACTCCTATTACTGGCTTGATTCTTAACAGGGTAAGAAACAAGAAATTCGAGCTGAGCATTAAGGACATAGAAGAAGCATCTCAAGTTCCTGTTTTGAGTGTTTTGCCAGAGGACATTAATGTTTTAGAGGCGCTTGCGGCAACAAAGCCGGTTGCATTGCATAAGCCAAAAGCCAATGCTGCTATAGAATATAAAAAACTGGCGGCTTGTTTAGTTGGAGAAAAATATGAAGACCCCAGAGTATGGCACAAACTAAAATCTATGTTTAAAAAAGATATTCCAAAAGATAATATCAACAGGCTATTATTGGAGAATGAAAGAAAGTAATTTGCCGGAAGAAGAAAAATCTATGTATGCTGTCAGTCTTAGCACTCTTATTATTTGCGCATTTATATTATTGTTCTTAGGCTTTAATACACCTAATATTATTACTGGCGCTGTTGTAAGCAACACTATTTTTGAAACTAAGAGCAACGAAACTCTATCCTATGAAGATTATATTGACTACAAAAACGTTTCTTTGGAAAACATAACCCAAGAAACAGCATTAAATGCAATTTTGCAGGCTGAAAAGGACTTGCAGGAAATGCAGGAAGCAGGGTTTGGAGTTGTCTGGGCTAATGATACACTGATAGAGGCAAAAAAATATTTTGAAGGCGAAAATTATACAGCTTTATTAGAGGAAATAGAAAAAATAAATGATACTATAAAGAAAGAAAAGGCTAAAGAGCTTTTGATTACAGCACAGAAAATAATTGGTGTTTCTGTTGATTATAAAAGAGTTCTTGAATTGACAGAGTCTATAAATGAAAGGAAAACGAGAGCTTTTGAAATCAATGATTTGCTCAGGGCATCGCAATTAAGAGTTGATGAATTTAAATTGCAGGGATTAGACACTTCAGAAGCAGAGGAGATTCTTTCTGATGCTATCAGTGAATTTGAAAATGAAAGGTTTGAGAATATTGATGCATTACTGGAAAATGCCGATAAGAAACTGATAGAGCTCAGCGCAGAGACAACTTTAGTGAAGACTATTTACAGGGCTGGAAGGGAGAATACCGCTGTTTTTATCAAGGAGCATTACAAAGCACTGCTTTTATTGCTTGGTTCTTTGCTAATTATTGCAATTTTGCTTTATAATCGCATTATGATAGCAATTCTAAAGCGAAGAATAAAAGACATGAAAGTTGAGAAAATGGTTTTGGAAGAGCTGATGAAAAAAGCCCAAAGTGATTATTTTGCGAAAGGCGACATAACAAAACAAACATTTGCTATCAAAATGGAAAAATACAAAGAAAGATTTGCAGAGCTAAATCAAAAATTGCCGGTAGCAGAAACATTGCTAGAGAAAAGGCTAAAGTCAAAGAGGGTTATATAAAATGATTGAGCTGGAATCATTCAGGAAATTGAGAAAAATTGACTTGATAGCTACTATTGTTTCAGCAATTGTTTGGGCATTTGCAACATGGCTGATTAATATTCCAGATACGCAATTTACTTTTTTCCTATCTTTATTTATGACAACAATGTTTATGGCTTTTACCGCTTTGTTAATCAGAAGGATTGGCGCAGTTACATTATTTTATTTAATTGGGGCAATAATAACAATTCCAATTGATAATTTGGGCGGTTTAGGGCTTTACAAGATACCGATTTTATTCATAGCAGGAATTATATTTGAACTATTCTTTATATTATTGAAACTAAAAATTAAATTGATTCCTTTGGATGTTGTTTTAGGAGCTGCTTTTTCAAATTTCAGCATTCCATTTACAATGCTATTATTTGTTTCAGCAACAAGAGAATTAATGCCTTTTGTCTGGAATTTTGCCTTAATGGCATTTATTATTGGGATTATGGGTTCTATAGTTACATTCTTGATTTGGTACAATATAAAGGGTTTGAAGCCGATAATAAGGTTTGAGTATTCTGTTTAGTTTATCTTTTCTTTTTCAAGAATTTCTTCAACTTGCTCCTTTAAAGGTGTTAATTTGTTTTCTATAATGTCCCAAATTCTTTGCTTGTTTACCTTCCAATAATGATGAGCAACCACTATCCTAAAATCCTGGATTTCACGCCATGGAACTTCTCTATACTTATCTTTTGTTTCTTCAGGTAATTGGGTAGCAGCCTCTCCAATTATCTCCATATTCCTCATTACAGCATCTAATGTTATGTTCTTTTTAGAAAGTTCCTCATAATCCATTGAGCCTACATATTCTTGGATTCTGCTAATAGCTTCAAGAATATCTTTCAGATACAAATCAAATCTTCGCTTCAATTTTTTCACCCTCAAGTATATAAGGCTTTAATTCTTCCTTTAAGAGGTGTTCTTCTCCCAGATCTATCCTTTTTCCAAGAAGGTCTTCCAGAAAATGCACCAGATGTATAAAATCATCAAATAATCCTCTGCCTTCTTCAAACTCAACCAAAAAATCAATATCGCTATCTTTATTGCTTTCATTGCGGGCATAAGATCCAAAGAGGACTAGTTTTTTGACTCCAAATCCTTTTATGGTTTCTTTATTCTCTTCAATTTTTCCAATGATTTCTTCTTTTGTAAGCATAGATTGTTAGAATAAACAGTATTATTTAAAATTTTCTAGTTTAAAACCAATAATAAGGTTTGAGTATAGTGTATAGAATTTCACTTTGAAATTTAAAAATGCTTCGCCGATGCAACTCCAACTGCTCGTGCACTATAATTTACGTTTGGTTTCTCTTGTGTTTCTTCCTCAATTATTTTCCAATAGTATTCAATAAACTTTTTAATAATAGGATTTTGCACATTTAATTTATACATTTTAGCTTTTCCGACATTTCTTGTAAATACTACTCTGCCTTCTTTTACAAACTCTTTCCATATAATTTTCAGCATTGCATAAGATACCTTACTGTGCTTTGCTATGTCCATCATTGAATAATCGTCCTCTACTGCAAACGTAACTAAAAATTCCATAATCCTGTTCTTAGGGATATTTCCCTCATATTTTATGAATGCGCTTGTCATTTTATTAGCATTAATAGGTCATTATACTTAAATGTTACTATTTTAGCCACCGATAGCTATTATTTTAGCCTAAAATTTATATATGACTCTTTATTCTTATTTTTTAATGGCAAAAGTGAAAAAGAGCGAGTATATAATAATATCCAAGAAGATAATTAGGCTCTTATTAAAAGAGACTTGCTGGGGCAAGGGTTCTATGTATCTTGACAATATAAAGAAGTCTGGTTTTAAAGATGATGAAATTCCATTAGTTGAAGATGTAATTAATGCATTAGTAAAACAAAGGCTTGTTATGAAGAAAAAGCACAAGCACGGCTGGAAGTATTTTTTGAACAATGAAAGAAGAGAAAAATTATTTAGCATAGCAAAGGAAATTGGCAGGAGAACATCAAGTTTGCTGATATTTTAATCATTATTTTTAAAAAAAAAGAAATCTTTATAAAAAGAAACTTCCCTATACAATAAATAGCTTATATTATGCAAAAAAAGTGTGAAAAATGCCTGTTCATATTATAGTAGCATGGATAAACTTTATTATTGGGATTATTATAGTTAGTTTGATACTAGCTTCTATTTTGAGGCTTCGTGAAATTAAACATATGTTTTATATATCAATTTCCTTTGCTTTGGTAGCAGTTATATTTATTATTCATGGTGCTATAGAAGTTTGGGGCATTGGAGATATTTATTACGCTCTAACAGCATTGATTGCAACTTTACTGTTAGGCTATACAGTAGTATTGTTACGAATTAAGAGTTCAATTCCATTTGAAAAAGGAAGGGGATGAGCATAATGCCCACAATAGCTGAAGCAAGTTTTTATATTGCATTTATCATAGACTTATTTATAGCCTATTATGGATTTGTTTTATATAGGCAAATAAAGGGCAGTTCATTAGCAAAAGTTGTTATGTTTGCAACATTGAGTGCCTTTGTATTTGGATTGCATCATTTAGGGGAAGTTCTGCTTATAGAATTCTCGATTGGGATAACAATAGCAGAATCTATAGAAAGTGTTGCAGCATTATTGCTATTGGTTGCAGTTTACTACATTTATAAGATTTCCAATGAGGTATTTGTTGCCGAGTATTATCCAATGGAGAATAAAAAATGAATGAGTCAAAATTTGAGAAAAGCTTCCAGAGTAATTTAGCTTCTATTGCAAAAAAGAAAGGAATCTATGTACTTATCTCCAGCCCGCAAAAGTATAAATTAGTCAATGCATTAGCTCTTAAATATTATACAAGTGAAGAAAAAAAGAATGGGATTTATGTGTCCTTGAATAAAGGATATGATGATGTTATTAGAAATCTAAAGGAGCAGGGAACTGACGTGTCTAAATTATATTTTATAGATGGAATAACAAGAACGAGTGATAAAGATAAGAAAGCCGATAATTGTACATTTATTACTAGCCCCCAGGCACTTACTGAGTTGTCTCTCGCAATAACAACTGCAACAAACACAAAAAAATTCGATTTTTTATTTTTGGATACTATTAATACACTGCTAATATATAATGACCTTAAAACAACAGAGAGATTTACTCATTACCTTATTGCAAAGATTAGAGCAGCAAATGTTAGCGCTATACTTCTTTCGCTTGAAGAAGAGTCTGCAAACAAATTAATCCCGATTATAACGCCGTTTTGTGACGATTGCATTGACATAAGGGATCTTAAATAAAGGAACTTTCATTTTTTAAATAAAAACAATTGTTTTTAGCTTGACCTATTTTGCAACCTCAAATTCTCTTCTCTCAACTTCTTCTTTTAATTGCTTAATTTCTGGCTTTCTTCCAGAGTTTTTCGCTTTAATGGCGTTTATTATAGGTATCCTGACTGAGATAGTAATATTTCTAATCTGGTATAATATAAAAAGTTCAAAGCCAATAATAAAGTTTGAGTATAGTGTATAAGAAAGTTTAAATATATGCAATGTATAAGCATTACTATGCGGGAGTTAGAAAAGGAATTGGAGGGTTTACCAGAAAATTTTATTGTTGGTATTGTGATGCCTAACGATACTTATGAAGATGCAAATATGCACTTATTGAGTTTCCTTATAAACAGAAAAAAAGCAACTGGCGGTTATTTATCAATAAGCAAGCCCTCCAATTACATTATTAGTTTATTAAAAAATAACAATATTAATGCTGATAGCCTCTTTTTTATCGACTGCATTACAAAAGGTTTAGGCGCAGAACTTCCACAACAAGGTAATTGTGTTTTTATTGAAAGCCCTTCCCATCTTACAGATCTTGGAATTGCTGTTCACAAATTCTTTACTTCAGAAGGCGATAAAAATAAGTTTCTTTACATAGATTCAATTTCAACTTTGTGCATTCATAATAAATTAGAAAATGTTTTGAAATTTATACATAATATTACTGGGAAGATGAGAGTATTTGGATTTAACGGCATTATTTTATCGCTGCATGAAGAGACAGATAAAAGAGTAATATCTGAGTTAGGTCAGTTTTGTGATAAGGTCATACATTTGTAGAAATATAATATCGGTTGTTAGATATTTTTATCGATACCGATATACTTATTTTTAATTCTTTGCACATATTTTTTTATTTCTTCTCTACTGCTATGCCAAACATCATTTATTTTTGTAGCAGGCAAAACACCCCTTCTGGCTAATAAACTTAAGTATTCCTGTGAATAAGGTGTTTCCTTAGCTAAAAGAGATAGCGGTAACAATTCATTTTCTTTTGTAGTTTTAACAAAAGTGCTTATGTATCTTATTAGCGATTCTTCTACTCTCAATCCTATGAAGTTAACAAACAGTCTTAAATCACCAAAATGTGCTTTTTCCAAAAAATCAAAATACTTTTTCCTTTCTTTGGTCCTTATTACTATTGGTACAGAACCTTTACTCAATAAGATTAGATTGCAAAGTAGCCTTGCTAGTCTTCCATTTCCATCAACAAACGGGTGTATTCTTACAAGTTCGTGATGACAAATAGCCGCTAATTCAATAGGATTATACTTTTTTGGATTTTTACTAATTAAATAAACAAGGTTATTCATCTCGCTACTTACCTTATAAGGCGGAGTTGTTTTATGCCTTGAACCAACAATCCTATTTTGTGATGTTTTATAGCGTCCAGCCCAATACTCTGATATTCCTTTTAATGTAATTCTATGTAACCTTATAATGTCGGCTTCTTTTATCGTTTTTTTTTCTTTTATAAAGTCTTCAATATAATTAATTGCTTCTTTTTGATTTGTAATATCAAGATGTTCTCTAAGACTTTTTCCACCTATAGTTATTCCTTCATGTAATACTAACTTGGTTTCATTTAAAGTTAAAGTATTGCCCTCCATAGATGTTGAGTTATAAATATATTCGACTAAGAATTCTTCCTTTAATTTTTTCAGTTGCACCTTATTTAAAGGTCGAAGTGAATCTAGCTTTTTTTTTCTTTCCAAAATACTGTTGTATATTCTTTCTGAAATTAACATGAGAAGAGGAAATATTTGTATATTTATAAATCTATCGGCTATTTACTTATTAAGCCGATACCGATACTATTATGAATGCTTAAGTATCTGTAACTGTATAACATTAAGTCCCACCAAAAACCTCTTGCTCTGGATAAACCACAATACCCTTATTGCTTTCTACTTTCATAGCCACAATCTTTTTTTGGAAGCTTGTGCCTCTTAACTTTAAAACTTCAATTGCACTTTCTCTAACATTTCCACTCTTTATGTTGTACAAAATAATAACCCCATCTGCCAAAAACTCCTCTACACCGCTTTCAGTTAGCTTAACAAGTATTTGCGTTGATTCCGTTATTAAAAAAGATGTTGCTCCTATTGTTTCTAATAATCTAAATAACTGTTCAATATAAATCCTGTATGTCTCTTCCCTTCCGTAAAATGCTGATGCTATTGCTGTCACAGAATCAATAACAACCCATTCTGGCTTAAAGCCTTCTGGAAATAAGACTGGAGAAACATCAATCATTAGCTCTCCTTTTGCCTTTTCCAGTAAAGCTTCCACACTTCTTGTTATTTGAAATGGGTCATATCTTTTAATGACGAAATTTCCTTGTTTTTCCAATTTTCTCCAATCCCAGCCAAAATCCTCCATATGCTGTCTTAATTTTTCCTCATTTTCCTCAAAAGTCATATAGATGCATTTTTCTCCTCTGCTAGCAGCATTATTTAAAATCTGAAGGCCAAAAATCGTTTTCCCGCTTCCAGGTCCTCCGCAAAGCAAAGTAGCAGCACCTTTAGGGATACCATGTTCTAGTAATTCATCGAAGCCAAGAATTCCTGTTTTTACAAACTCATGAACATGCTTATCTTTAACAATATGTTCTGATTTCTTAATAGTCTCATGAACTTCTTCTCTTTGTTTTAGGATTTCCTTTTGCTTTGGATTAATCTTTCCCTGCTCAACTTTCTTTTCAATGTGCTTTGGCAGTTCTGCGCTTAATTTTTCCTCTTTAGAGTATTTTTCCATTGTTTCCTGAACTTTTTCCTCTATTTCATCTACTTGCTCCTGAGTTAATTTTTCCTCTTTTTTAAATAACTTTGAAAAGATGCTCATTTTACTTATAATGAATAATCTTATCCACTAACATTCCCAAATTCTGTATCATCTGCTTTTCGGTATCTCCTTCAAGAGCAGTGAACAATGTTATGCAGTCTGTTAGCCTGAGTTTGCTTATCAAACTGTGCACAAACTGCGTTACAATCTGGTCTTCCTTGTAAAAGAGCATTGTTGATAAAGAATCGTACAATATGCATTTTGGCTTTCTTGTTTTCAATTCCTGTCCTATGCTCAGGCTTATTTCCGTTAAATTTGAAGGTGAGGAAATGCGCCTGCAGTTCTTTGCACCTTTAAAATTAGGGTCAGCTGTTTTAGTTATTGTGTCAATAAAGCAGAATTTGTTTATGTTCACTTTATTGTTCTCCAGGTTTTTTATTAGACCGTCGTAAAGCTTGTTCATAGTTACATAGCATATGCTGTCAAATTTATTGGAAAGCAGCTTTGCAATCTCCATTATAGAATTGCTGTAAGTCTCATTTGGCAGTATAACTAGAACAATCTGAACTCCTTCTACTTCCTTAATTAAATCAAGGGGCATTTTTACTTATTTTTTCTTTAGTTTTTTTTCAATTGCCTTTAGCAGCACATTAACTGATTTTAAGAACGCAATCAATGCAAACTCTCCTTTTATATTGACAGAGCCTATCGTAAAATGTGTTTTGAGCAGCAAGCTATGGATTTTTTTATCTCCAAAATCCTTAAACACTAAATCTTCAATTGACTCACCAAATATTGTAGTAATACGTTGCGGTAACTGTTTTATTTTGAGCTTGAGGAATTTTGACAAAGAGGAGGTATAAGCATTACTCAAAGCATCTCCCATCTTCTTTAATGCTCTTTGCTCTTCCATACCCATAAACCTTGTTGTTCCAATTTTTCTGTTCAACAGCAAATCTGCTACAGTAAAAGCATCCTTTTTTGAGAAAAAAACACTAATAGTATTTCCTGAAAAGTCTCCTCTTAGCGGGGCATACAATGCAACAATAATGCCTTTGTGCTTCTTTATTTTCTTTGATGCATGCTTGATATGTATTACACTCAAGTGAGACAATGAAATTTTTGTTTCTGTGCCAAACATCTCTGACAAAGCTGTAGCTGCATTGCCTGAGCCAATGTTCTCTACTTCTCTTAAAGCGTCTTTTTGCAGGTTTGTTAATTTGACCATTTTTCCTCCTCTTTTTATCACTTTATTTAACTACCATTGTCTTTGTATTTAAATATTTTCTTTCATTTTACACATTCAAACTTGGTATGTCTAATATTAAGGCTGTGCTTCCGTCGCCTAAGATTGTGGCTCCTGCAAAGCCCTTGATTTCTTTCAAAGATTTATCTAAAGGCTTTATTATAAATACGAGTCATCTATTACCAGGACTTTTATCATTTGTAAAATTCCTCTTGAAGCTTAAATTCTCTTTTGCTAAAAACAAGATCTTCGGTTTGAGATATGCAAGTTTTGCAACGCCCCATCATAACACCATATTTGTCAATTATTTCATTGTCTTTAACCTTTGGCCCATATCTGGCATCTTCTCTTTCATCAACATCCGTCTTCCTTTCTATTTCGCTATGGACAGTAATCCTATCTATAAAATCATCATCTAAGGTTATTAGGCCATTTTCTTTTGCGTACCTAAGAAATAGAGCTGTGCACTTTTGATTTCTGCTCTCAACCCCAAATTCCGACAGAACAGCGAGAGCACAGTAATAAATTGTGTAAAACCATTCCTCTGGAAGTTTGTAATCAGCACCTTCCCTTTTGTATTTTTCGCACCATTCCAAATTTTTTTGAGCCTTACCTATATACTCTAATGCCTGCTCATGATTAGACCCAACCATAAGCAAACCTTTGTGCTTCCTGCCTTTCTCTGCATCCTTTTTTGCATTTACGAAACAATTTTTTACTTTCTCTGAGGTATTCATTTTGATGCTGTATGTAATTTTTTTATGAACCTTATGAATTCTTCTTGCCCGAAAAGAACAACCCCTTTCTTAACCGCTTCAATAAAAGCCTTATTTGGCTTCAAGAGTTCTTCCCTAAACTCTGACTGTGTAAAATTAATTGCATGAATTCTTTTTGCCTCGCTTTTTTGGATTTTATCTAGGGATTCGTGGAGCTTTTTGAATCTTTTTTTATCTGGAATAACTCCAATTACGTCAATGTCTTTGGCTTTTGCATATGGATTTAATACGCTGCCGTAGAGAATGAAAAAGCTGACATGCTCTTTGACTTCTGTAAAATTGAAAACCCACCTTTCATATTCTTTTGCTTCTTTGCTTAAGGCAAGATCCAAGTATTTATCCAACAAATCATTTCTAAAATTGAGCTTTGGAATAACCAAGCTTGTTTCCCTGCCAGTTGCTTTCATAATAATGTATTTTTCCTTCTCTAATCGCTTCAAAACCTTCCATATCCCGCTTCTTGTCATGCCTAGTTCTTTTCCAACTGATGTAATAGTGGGCACAGTAGAGAAATCCTTAAGCAAAAGCAATACAGTCCTCATCGGATAAGATACAACTATTTCCATTTTGGATATAATTGTTTCCTTACTAGAAATAGATTATATTTAAATGTTTCGTTTTTCTTTTTAGAAAAACAAAGATACGAACGAAGTGAGTGTGTTTCGGGTTTAGAATGCGCAAATTTCTCTATTTTTACAGAAACAATGAACTAACCCAATACTTTCTTAACAGTCTCAGCAAGCTTTGCCTCTTCAAAAGGCTTTACAACGTAATCTTTAGCACCTTTTTTTATTTCTGCAGAAGTATTTTTCAGGAATGGCAAAAAAGAGTTTTGGGTTTTTGTCAATAAAGCCATAGATATATTTAAATCAACGCCAATTTTTTTGCAATAGCTCCTAAAAACATTATTAAAAGTATCAACACCTTCCAAGGCAAATATTCCAGGATCTAAGCAAAGCACAACAGAATGAGCTGCCACAACTCCATTAACAATAAAATGCCAGTTACTGGGCGGCGTATCAATCAATATATAGTCATAAAATTTATTGACAGAGCTTAATGCATTTTTCAATATCTTTGCATCATTTTTGCTTTTATAAGCTCTCAGGTTTGCACCTAATAAATCTGCATTAGAGGGAACCAGATGAACATTTTCTGTTTGTGTTTTCAGTATAGAATTTTTTATGTCGATTTCTTTGTTCATAACATGGTACATATTGTATTTTAAGGAATTTTTGTCTATGCCTAGCCCGGAAGTCAAATTTCCTTGCGGGTCAATATCAACAACCAAAACTTTTTTTCCTTGTTTGGCTAAAAATCCTGCTACATTGATGCAAGAAGTAGTTTTACCAGTTCCACCTTTAAAATGTGCGAATGTTATTGTTTTTGCCACTATATTCACTCTTTTTAAGATAAACCAGACAGAGCTAATATAATAATGTTTCTTTTCAAAATTTATTAGAAAATCGTTGAAATACACTCATCCAAAATAAATCAGTTTCTGTACAGTTCCTAAATCCTTTTTGTTGATATAAAGTTTTAACTCATCAAAAATCTCTTTTTCCTTTTTTAAAATTTTAAGATTACTCTTTTCCAATAAATCATAAATTTTCATAACAATCTTTAAATTCATTAAATCATCTTCCTCATTCAATGAGTAGTTATCAATATTGCCATGCTTGTTTTTTCCAACTCCACCTTTTCCACCAAATAATAAAAGTTTGTTGTCGATTAATCTCATTTACACCTTAATAACCTTATCACACATCTGGATTAATTCCGCTCTAATTTCCCTGTCTGTCTCTTCTTCTATAGATATTAAAATACCACTTACATTATTAAGCCTCATTTTTACCAATATGCTGTGAATGAACCTTGCTAGGGTTTGGTGATTGTTATGTATTAACATGGTAGAAACAGAATCAATAAAGAAATAACCCTTTCCCTTAAATTTTTTTGCTGTTTCGCTCAAAGCAATTGAAATGTCTGTTAATGCACTAACACTATGAAGATGAGTGGTATTTTGTGTATTTACTGCTGAGCCCCCTTCAGATTGGCATACGCAGCAAAGAATAAATATATTTTTAACATCAATCCCGTTTTTTTCATAGAGCTGAATTAAATTAGAGCATGGCCTTGATGCAGAAAGAACAATAGCAAATAATCCTTTTTGAGTTAATATTTTATTGGCTTCTATACTTACTTTAAGAGAATTTTCTGCACTTGTGTAAAATAATTTGAGCGCCTATCCACCAGTCAATAGACATGGTGGCATTACG
>JBBSVT010000088.1:0-36571 GCA_038046685.1 Nanobdellota archaeon | reverse complement strand
AACTATTATTCTTAGAACTGGAATATATATTTTTAACTATTTATTCGAAAAACTCCAGGGCATAGCAATCTTTATAAACCGCCAAAAGTCTCTTCGTAGAATGAAATTGAAGGGCAAAAAAATATTCATTACAGGCGGTGCAGGATTTATAGGAAGCCATATCACAGAGAGGCTGATTGATAGCAATGAGATTGTGATATTTGACTCTCTTTACAGAAATGCCCTTCAATATACAAGCCTTGGCAATCATAAACACCTTAAGCTCATTAATGGTGATGTTCTGGATGTTGGGGTTTTGGAAAGAAGCATAAAAGGCTCTGATATTGTTGTACACATGGCCGCAATTGCCGGAGTTAAAACAACTGTTGAGAAGCCAACAACAGCATTGAAAATTAATTTAATTGGCAGCTATAATGTTCTTGAGGCATGCAGAAAAGAGGGGATTAAAAGGGCAATTACATTTTCAACCAGCGAAGTTTATGGCCCACATATCTATGAAGCTGATGAGGCTGGCATGACCACATTGGGGCCAATAGGCAAGCCAAGATGGGTTTATGCGATATCAAAGCTTGCCTCTGAGTTTCTGGCTTATGGCTATGGAAAAGAGTATGGAATTAAATTTACAAGCGTAAGGCCTTTTAATGTGTATGGCCCAAGGCAGATTGGAGAAGGCGCAATCCACAATTTTATTGTGAGTGCCATCAAGAATGAGCCTCTAATTGTCCACAAGCCGGGAAGCCAGATAAGGTCATGGTGCTATGTTGAGGATATGGTTGATGCAATAGAAATGATTCTTACAAACAATAAATCAGAAGATGAGGTTTTTAATATAGGCAATCCGCAAGCAACATGCACAACCTTGCAAACAGCTAAAACAGTGCTTGGCCTTTCAGGCTCTAAATCGAGAATCGAGTTTGTTGACTTTAAGCACCCAGAAGTTGATATAAGAGTGCCAAGCATAGAAAAAGCAAGAAAGATTCTTGGATTTGAGCCAAAGGTTTCTTTTGAAGAGGGCATTAAAAGAACAATAGAGTGGTATAAAAATCATTAAAATGAGACTATTGCTCACAGGCGCATCCGGCTTCATAGGAAAAAATTTCCTTGAACTTGCTCCAAAAAGTACAGAAATATTTGGAATTTACAGCAAATCAAAAGGCATAGAGAATTTTGTTAAAGAAAAAAAACTTAGGAATGTCAAGCTCTATAAATGCGATTTAACCATTAAAGACGAAGTTGAAAAACTATTTGCTAAAATAGGCAAGAATTTTGAAAGCTGCATTTATCTTGCAGGCAATGTAAATGTGCCTGTTTCCATTACAAATCCAGCTGAGGATTTAAATGCAAATGCAGTTGGAATCATAAATTTCTTTCAATGCTGCGAAAGGATAGGCAAGTTTATTTATATGTCGTCTGCTGCTGTTTATGACGGCAATAAAGGCAGGGTTACAGCAAAAACAAGGCTCGATCCAATAATTCCCTACTGCATATCGAAGCTTGCAACTGAGCAGTACATTAAGTTTTACTCCTATTCGGAAAAAATTAAGAGCTATGCCATATTAAGGCTTGGCGGAGCCTATGGCAGATATTCTGAAAAAAAATTTGTAAGCAAGCTTGTAGAAGATGTATTACAAGATAAAAAGGTGATTGAAGTTTATGGGGATGGCACAAACATAGTAAATGTTATGTATGTAAAGGATGTGATAAAAGCCCTTTTTGTGTGTCTCAAATCCAAAAAATCTAATGTTGTCTGCAATTTAGGGCAGGAAAACATGACTATAACCGAGCTTGTGCAAAGGACGGCAAAGGTATTCAACAAAAAAATTAGCATAAAATATACCCCAAGACGAAAAGACCAGAAATACATAACGTTTAGCATTGAGGTTGACTTCAACAAGCTATTTGATTTCAAGCCAGACTATTCTTTCGAAGAGGGAATAAAAGAATTTGGCAGAACCAAAAATGATAAATAAGGTAAGTTTTGTAATTCTTTCACATAACGATGCAGAGATGGCAGTGAATGCAGTGGAATCCATTAAGAGATTAAGAACTAAATACAAATATGATATTTTTGTGGTTGATAATGGTTCTGAAGATGGCGCACCTAAAATAATCAAAAGTAAATTTGAGGATGTTAGAGTGATAGAATTAAGCAAAAATGTTGGAACAGCAGCTTATGATTTTGCAATAAGAAAATCCCAAAGCGAATATATTTTTTTTACTGGATGTGACATTGAAGCCAGAGATAACATGCTTGACAAGCTTGTTGAATTTATGGATAAAAACAAAGACGTTGCTCTTGCCGCGCCAAAATATCTTAATTTTGATAACAGGAAGAAGATTGACTGCGCCGGCACATGGCTGTCACGCTCTTTTTACTCCGGAACTTTCAAAGACAACAATTTAGGAAAGAAAAATATTGAAATACCATACATTGGGGCCGGATTGATAAGAAAGACAATCATCGAAAAATTTGGCTACTTAAATGACAAAGATTATTTTTTTTATGGCGAGGATGTTGACCTTGGGTTGAGAATAAGGCTTCTTGGCTTTAAGGTTTATTACATTCCTGGTTCTATAGTTTACCATATGGGCTCAATCTCTAGAAGAATACGCAAACCGTTCTCCTTAACCTTTTTAATGGAAAGAAATTTATTAACGACATTTTTCAAGATTTTAGAAAAAAAGAGCATTTTATTGCTATTCCCATATGTTTTTTTCATGAGGTTAGTCGCAATTGTTAAGGATTTGACAAGGTTTGATTTCATGAACTCGTTTGCAAGAATATATGCAATTTTATGGGTCATTTTTAATTTGAATTTCATCAGTAAAAAAAGAGAAAAAATCCAAAAAATGCGAAAAGTTAATGATAATGTTTTATTTAAGCTGTTTAGCGAGAGATATTTATTCAAAACCTAAGATAAAATGATTAAGGAATATTTTAAGAACATTTTAAGGGATTATAGATTATTATTGCTATTGATAATTTTATTAGGGCTGTCCTTAAGGCTATTATTTTTCTCTGGCATGGGTGTTTCTGATGATTTGTCCTACAGCAGATACGCATATGGCATAGGCAAGGGGATTGATGAAAAAAGTACCCTAACCTTAGCAACCAGATTGGGTATTATTTATCCTACAGCGCTGGCTTACTCATTATTTGGAGTAAATGACTTTACTTCCGTCATATTTGTGCTTCTAACTTCAATTGGCAATATCATATTAATTTTTTATTTAGGAAAACTGCTATTTAATGAGAAAATCGGTTTAATGGGGGCTTTGTTAATGTCAATTTTTCCACTAGAAGTTGTTAATGCTACAAAACTTCTTACAGATGTGCCGTCTGCCTTTTTCATGGCTTTTGGGGTATATGTTTTTTTGTATGCTGAAAAAAAAATAAAACCATTTTTATATTACCTTATTTCTGGGATTTTAATCGGCATTGGCTATTTGATTAGGGAAAGCGCATTATTAATTGTATTATTTTTTGTTATTTACATAATACACAAAAGGCATATTAAAAAAGAATATTTTTTCGTACCGATTGGACTAATCCTCATTTTTGGAATTGAATTTTTCCTATTGTACAAACTTACAGGAAATCCTATCTATAGGTTTACAACTGTCCAAGATTTTCTTTTGGACGCTTACATTAGGCTTGACTATTTTGGCAGATTAAGATTTCCTCAAGGATTGCTGCATTATCCATATGTGATATTAATAAATTCCATAATTTCTTACTTCTACATTTTTATTTTTATTAGCATTATTTACTTTGTTTCAATCAGAAAGAGAGATGCTTATTTGCTGCTATTCTGGTTCATTCCTTTGCTTTTGTATTTAAGCTTTGGTTCAGCAAGCATTTTTAGATATTTGCCATTTAAGGCTGATCCTAGGTACCTGTCAATCATTACCTTGCCTGGAATGTTGTTAATTGCATTATTTTTGTCGGAGAAAGGGGCAGTAATCAAAAAAATTGTTATGCCCGCCGCATTGACAGTTTTGATAATAGCTTCAATTGGCACAGTTCACGCAAACAAAGAGAGGAACTTGCTTAAGGACTTGAGGGAGGTCTATCCGTTCTTAAAAAATATAGAGAATACTATTTACATGGACAAAAGATCGATGCATGCTCTCAACTACATAGATAGCTATGAGAATAGCGTAAAAGCCAAAGAGTACCCTAAAGAAATGGGCAGTTTAAATAATGTCCATATTGTTGTAAACAGATGGATGATTCGGAATTTAAAGGAGTCCAACAGCAAATTGGAATTTCCAAAAGAGCTTGACGGCCCTCCAAAAAACTGGAAAGTGATTAAGCAAATAGGTTTGGAAAAAGAAAATGCGATAGTTGTTTATAATGCCCAATAAAATGACTAACTACACAAAACATGTTGTGAAGGGCACATTTGTCGTTTTTATTGTTTCTATTTTGGCAGGAATTTTAGGGTATATTGTGAGGCTGGTGCTTGCAAGGGGCTTAAGCGTAGAGGACTTTGGTTTGTTTTATGCTGTCTTCGCATTTCTGGCTCTTTTGGGCGTATTCAAATCGTTCGGGTTTGACAGATCCTTGATAAAATTTGTTCCCGAGTTTTTACACACCAAAAAGTACGGCTTCATAAAAAGTTCCATAATTTATGCTGCCTTATTTCAATTGGTTACTAATTCGGTGATTATTGTCTTAATCTATTTGCTTTCAAATTACATAAGCCTTAATTTATTCCATACGCAGAAAGCAGACATTGTGCTTAAGCTGATGGCAATTGCCTTCTTCATCGACAGTTTTGTCAATACCTTAAAATTCAGCTTTCAAGGATTCCAGAGGATGACTCTTTTTGCAGGTATAGATGCCATAAGAATGCTGGTGATATTAGTTATTATAACAATCGGGCTAAAACTCAATTATGGGATACTCAGCCCGATATCAGCTTATATAATAGCTCAAATTATTTTATTAATTGTTTTTGGATGGATATTAATTAACAGAGTTTTTCCAGAATTTATCAGCTCAGAATTTGTAGTTAACAAAAATTTGTTCAAAAAGATAGCAAAGTACAGCATATTTGTCATGGTTTCTGGAACCGCCGCTATAATACTGGGCTATACAGACACTATGATTCTGACATATTTCTCCGGCGTAACTGCAGTTGCAATGTATAACGTAGCCCTGCCTACAGCAAAGATACTGATATATTTGCCTACGGCGGTTGGAAGCATCTTGCTGCCACTTGCATCTGAGCTGTGGATCAGGAAAAAAGACAAGCTGCTTGCAGCAGGAATGAATTTGCTTTATAAGTACTCATTGATAGCAGCGATTCCAATGGCCTTTGTGATACTTTCATTTTCAGAACTTATTATTTCAATTTTCTTTGGCAAAAATTATCTTTTGGCTTCAATGACGATGAAAATATTAAGCATAGGAATGATATTTTACACAATACATCTGATAAATGTCAATTTCTTTCTTGGCATCGGGCGCCCTGAAATACAGAGCAAGATACTTTACATTGCTGCTTTATTCAATCTGGCAGCAGGCTTGATTCTTATACCCTTGTTTGACACTATCGGAGCTGCAATAGCAACCTCTTCAAGCCTTTTAATTATGATGACAATGGGCCTGATTTACATGAAAAAATTTATTATTATGAAATTCCCAATTAAGATTTGGACGAGGATATTATTGGCAGGGATTGGATTTATTGTTTTGATAGGCATATTAAAGAAGGTTATTTCATTAAATGTGTGGGTTGAGACAGGGATTATTTTGTCTATAGCAGCTGTGTTTTATGTGCTATTTTTATTTTTGTTCAGAGTAATCGATATAAAGGAGGTAAGTGCTCTTTATGTAAGGATAATGAAATAAATCTATCAATGATTAGAGAAATGCCTTTTTGCAATTTTTAAATCATTAAAATTATCAATTTCCATGCAAAATTCATTGCTAAAATAAACAGGGTGAAGGTTAATCTTGTTAGAAATTTTATTAAACGCATTTTCTGCATATACTTTGACTTCGCCGTTTTTTACAAATTCACCAATCTCATGCAGCCAAAGCTTAAAGTCTTGTTTTGATAGTTTATAGATTGGGGCCAGGAAATGCGCATTTTTGCCAAATACATTTACCCCTATTTTCTTGACTGCGCCATTTACAATTTCTCCCTTAAAATCCTTTTCCGGTGGATTAATTTTGTTATTGACAAGCACACAACTGTACTTCTTATTCAAAAGTTTACCTAATAAAGACTTATCAAAGACCATGTCGCCGTGAAGCAAGAGAGTATCATCATCTACTAAATCCCTAGCTAACCATATTGAGTAAATATAATTAGTATACTTATATTTTGGATTTTTTACATACGCTACTGCTAACTCAGGGAATTTATTCCTTATCAGTTTTTTTATTTTAGCAGCAAATGGCCCAACAGTAATTATTAGGTTTTTTATGCCATAGTGCAGAAGATTCTCTACTTCGTGTTCTAATATTGTTTGTCCGTTGATTTTAACCATGCATTTTGGGCTCTCATTTGTAAATGGGAGCATTCTATTTCCAATTCCAGAATTCAGGATAATCGCATTCATCTTATGTCATACAAAATAACTCTTAAAGCTTCTTCGGTTAATCTTCTTGGGTTGTTTTTAACCCTATCTGCATTAAATCCATTTTCAATTATTAACTTTATATCCTTGTCTGTCTTAATTCCTAATTCATTTAATCTCTTGTTTAATCCGATTTTTGTCATTAAATTTGTTATTTTTTTAGCTGTCTCTTTAACACTTTCTGCCCCTAATAAAACAACAATTTCATTAATAGTTTTTTTTACATAAGTGACTCCTCTTTTATCTAACAAGTCTTTTTTTGTAACCTGTGAATTGTACTCCAGAATTGAAGGCAGAGTCAAACCTAATGCATGTCCATGTGGAACACCAAAATATGAAGTTATTGGATAAGATACTGAGTGAGGTGCAGTCGTTCTTGTTATATTGATTGCTTTGCCAGCTAAATTAGCCGCTTTTGCCATTGCCCCTCTTATTTCTTTAGAATGTTTGTTGACAGCAATTGGAAGATTTTTTATTATTAGTCGAATCGCTTTGCCTGCGTATTTTTTTGATAGGCTAGTTGAATTAACCGACCAGTAAGATTCAATTGCTTGCGATAGGGCATCCATTCCGGTAGTGGCTGTTATATTCCTTGGCAAGCTCATTGTAAATTGCGGATCAACGATTGCATAATCAGGAAGAATGAATTCATGCTCAAGAGAGTGTTTTGTTTTGCCAATATATACAACCGCAAACCTTGTTGCTTCGCTTCCTGAGCCAGCTGTTGTAGGAATTGCCACAAGAATTCTGCCTTTTTTCACGAGTTTTTTTTCCTTTTTTATGTATGCTTCAGGATTCCCTGAGTTAGAAGAAAGTACATTTATTGATTTTGCCATGTCTATCGAACTGCCTCCGCCAACAGCAATCACAAAATCACACTTTTTTTGTTTAAAAATCTTTATGCCACTTACAACATTCTCAATTTTTGGATTTTCCTGAAATTGATTAAAATGAACTATATCGTATTTATGAAGAATACTCCCAAGCTTCTTCTTTGCACCTGATTTTTCATAAGATGACTTACCGGTCAAAAGAAAGATACTGCTTGGATTGTGCTTCTTAAGAATGTTTTTCAAATTATGTATCGAGCCAAACCCAAAATAAGTCTTCTGTGTCATTTCATTTGCGCACGAATTTAATGAAATCCTCTTTATTGTCTGTTGGCTTTATGGCAGGCCTGCCTAAATTCTCTCTAGAGCCTTTATTGATTCTAATTTCCATGAGCACTGGCCCTTTTAATTTTTTCATGATATTGAGTTTTGATTGAAGCTCTGTTGCAGTTGCAACCGTAAATGCATCAGCATACCCATTACCTTTAGCAATTGATGGAATATCAATATTAGATGCAGCTGTGGGCTGTCCTCCAACAGAATCATGAGCAAAATTGTTGAATACAACTTGCTTGAGGTTATCGGGCTTAAGCTGTCCTATGACAGAGAGGGCACCCATATGCATTATTAGTGCTCCATCTCCGTCAAAACAATAAACCTGCCTTCTCGGTTTTGCAAGAGCTATGCTCAATGCTATGGAAGATGAATGCCCCATGCAACCAACAGTAAGGAAATCTTTACTGTGCCCTTGGCCATTGATTTCTCTCAATTCATATAATTCTCTTGAGATTTTTCCAGTTGTGGAAACGATTATGTCTTTTTCATTAAGCAAAGGAACAATAATTTTTAACGCCTCTTCTCTATTAAGCTCGTAACTGGTTCCTTTTTTATTTTTTAGTTTGTACTCTTCAAACGTATTTCTTCTGACGACAATTGCATAAGGGGCCTTTTTATGTTCCATATATTCTTTTGCTTCACTTATCGTGGATTCAAAATTATCATCAAGTATTTTATAAGGGATTCCAATATTTTCAAGCATTTCAAGCGTTATTTTCCCCATTTTTGTATGCTGCGGTTCATCTTGGAGTCCAGGCTCGCCTCGCCATCCAATCAAGATAACCATGGGAATTGAATACACATCTTCATCTGCAAGGGATGTCAATGGGTTTATTGCGTTTCCAAAGCCAGAGTTCTGCATATAAACCAGCCCAAATTTTCCAGTAGCAAGATAGTGCCCTGCGGCAAGTGCAACTGCATTTCCCTCATTTGCTGCAATAATATTGTTACTTGAAGAGGTATTGTCAGCAACATACGCGCAAAAATCCCGTAATAAAGAATCAGGCACTCCAGTAAAAAATTCTATGTCAATGCTTGCCAGAACGTCATAAAATTTTTTGCAGCTTATCATTTTTAGACTATCAGAGATTTTCGTTATTTACTGGAATCATGTTTAGAATTTCGTCTATCGGCATGCAGTATTTGTCAGCTTGATAAGCACGATGTTCTTTCAGGATCGATTCTGCGGTCTTTATCATATTTGGGTAAGCGCTTCTCAGGAGATGATTTGCGTATATCACGATCTTAAAGCCGGATTCAGTTAGCTGCTCTTCTGTTATTGAATTATATGTGGTTGGCACAGCAACAAGCGGCACTTTGCTCTTGAATTTACTGTATTTCTTACAGAAATCGAGAATTTCCTGAGGGGTTTTTTCCTTGCTGTGGATCATAATGCCGTCGGCACCAGCAGCAATATAAGCCTTTGCCCTCTTAAGCGCGTCATCAATTCCTTTTTTTAATATCAAGCTTTCGATCCTCGCGATTATCATGAAGTCGTCAGTAACTTGCGTTTTTTTACCCATAGAAATTTTATTGGAAAAATTTTCTATAATATCCTGGGTTTGCTCGACATCGGTGCCAAAAAGCGAATTTCTTTTTGGTCCAATTTTGTCCTCAATTATGACAGCAGAAACACCAAGCCTTTCAAGAGTTTTTACATTGTAAACAAAGTGCTCTGTCAAGCCGCCACTGTCCCCATCAACAACTAACGGCTTTGTTGTGACTTCAAGAATTTGGTCTATTGTAGTTAGTCGAGAAGTAACATCAATTAGCTCAATGTCAGGCTTTCCTTTAGACATGGAATCAGTAAGGCTGCTTTCCCACATTCCATCAAATTCTCTTACAGTGTGATTTTCCATTATTTTCAGCTTTTCCACTATTCTTCCAGTAAGGCCGTTATGGACTTCCAAAAGCCTTACTATAGGTTTAAGCTCAATCAATTTCCTCAGCTTTCTCCGCCTTAAATCCGGAGTAGTTCCGATTTCAAGCATGTTGCTGATTAGCTGTGTTGCTGACACCCCTTCTGTGTAATCAGGCTCTATAAGCTTGCCGTTCCATTCCTTAAGTACGTCCACTACATTTTTTCTTATTTCTTTTTGTACGCCCGTACGCCAGTCTGTGCCATGCACAACATAATGCGGTTTAAGTTTTTTTAAATTTGGAGTGTAATCCAGAGAACCCTGAGGAATTACTTTCTTCACACCTTTTATATTTTCTATAATTCTTTTTCTTTCATCATAGGAAAGCAACGGCACCCGCTTGAAGCTTGCTATTGCCCTATCTGTGAGCATGCCTACAGTCACCTCTCCAAGTTTTCTAGCAACTTCTATGATATTTATATGCCCGTGATGTATCACATCTGTGCTCATACCAACATATACTTTTTTCATATTTTATCCGTCTTTTTATAAACTTTAAAAATCTTACTCACAATATTGCCAGTTGATAACTTTTTATAGAAAGGGGGTTGTATAATTTCTCCCTTTATTTTTTTTAAATACGCAACACCTGGCACTTTTTTCCAGTTAGAACCGATAACCAAAACTAATTTTGCATTTTCGAATTGCTCATGAATTTTTTTTAAGTTTTCCGTCGGGTCAAGCTTTTCTTGCGTCATAACCATATCAACACACCTCAGTGAGGATAAAATTGCTTTCCTTTCCTTCAGGCCCGCAATTGGCACTTTTTTGTAGGATGCTATGGCTTCATCAGTCAGAACTCCGCAAATATGAAAATTTCCCAAGTTATTTGCTGTTTCTAATAGCCTCAAATGTCCATAATGAAAAAGATCGCCAGTAACAGGCGTGTAAACTATAGATTTTATTTTCTCCTTCTCGATTGTCACAATATCCCCTTCCTTAATCCCGGAATTCTTTGGAATAGTAACGCAAAGCTGCCCATTATACTTGTTAAGCCATACTATTTTTTTCATAGCCACTAGTGAGACTAGTAGTATTATTTAAAGCTTTTGGTGCATAACCAATTAGATTACAAACTACTTTCCTGATTTGCTGCAATATGCTTTAATAGCATATCTTTAAGAGTAGATACTAGTTCATTATATTTATCAACAACATTATTCTTTTCTTCTGGGTCTTTTTCTAGGTTGTAAAGCTCCCAAGTGTTAGGTGTTTTGTTGCATATTAACTTCCATTTTTTAAGTCTTATGCAGAAAACATTGTGTTCGTGATGTGAAGGCCATGGACCGTTTAAGCCGCCTGTTTCTGAGAAAGCAATCCTCTCTTTTTTTTCCTTTCCTTCAACCATTGGAAGAAGAGAGCTTCCTTGGAGATGCTCGTACGAGTCGTCTGCTTTAATGTCAAGCAAATCAAGCACGGTAGGCATTATGTCGATAGTTCTTGTCTGGAGCGCTACTTCTTTCGATTTTCTACCAGGAATCAAGAAAGAGCAGAATACTTTTATTGTGTAGTCATAAGTAAAACAGCCATACATTTTCTCTCCTATTTTCTCGCCGTTGCTCATCCCGTGGTCGCTGAGTATTATCAACACGGTATTTTTCAGAAGTCCAAGTCTGTCAAGATGTGCCATCATCTCCTTCAAGTATTCATCCATTTTAATAAGATAAGAATTATAATTTTTTTTATTAATTTTATAATTTTTAAAATATTCCTCATCAAAATCAGTATATTTCTTGCCAACGTTTTTTATTATCTGAGCATGGATGCCTTCGTATCTTATAAACAAAAAGAATCTTTTCTTTGACAGTTCTGTTACGATGTCTTTGTGAGTCTGTGTTAAGTCCTCCTTCCTTTTATCGTGAAGTGTTATTTTATCAAAGCCTTGGTGCGGAATTATTGAGTCAACAGGCAGGTTTGCCATTGTGTAAAATCCACCCTCGTGAAGGTACTGCGGCAATGTTTTGCATATTTCTTTCTTGAATTTGAACATATTGAAATAGGAGTTGACTCCATGTTTAGACGGATACAATCCTGAAAAAATTGAGTGAAGCGAGGCTGATGTGTAAGGTGCAGCAGTAATCATGTTAGGAAAAAAAATACCTTGCTTTAGGATATTATAAAGGTATGGGCAAAGGTTTATACGGTCTGCCCTTAGCCCGTCTAACAGAACCATTATGATATTGGGTTTTTCCATTCTTTAATCTAGGTAACCGAGTTCCTTTAATCTCTGTTTGACTTTCTTTTCCCCTTCCTTCGTGAAGGCTTTACTTTGTTTTTTTTCATCTGTTTCAATTGTGGATAAAACCTGCCTTAGCACGTAAGTTACATAGTTGGACAAAGAAGCGAATCCTTTATTTTTTGCTCTTTTGCTTAATTTATCAGCCAAATCCATTGGAATTAAAATCTTTGCTTCATCAGCCAATGCGACCACCTATATTTTTATATTTTTTAAAGCGCTTTTAATCTTGCTTTGCTCGTCTAATTCCATATCACTTTCTCCGGATAAAATTACCTCTTTAATGAATAAATCCGAATCTTTTTTAAATATTCCTTTTATGACTTTGCCATCAACATCTTGGGGGATAGGAACCCCTAATATGTGCAACACAGTTGGATAAACATCAAGTATAGATACTTTTTCAAGCACGTCCCTCTTTATTTGATTGCCACAAGCCAAAAATATGCCATGCATAGAAGTAAAATGTCTTCCAGGATGATGAAGCTTGATGTCGTCCAGCACTTTATTGGACTCGTACGAGAAAACAATGGAATAGTTATTTTTTGGTATGACTACAATGTCTGGTGCATACTGCAGCTCATTGCCTGAATACTCCAATTCTCTTTTTTCAACAATTTGGAATATTTCCTCTTTATTCAAAGGGTCGTGCATTGCCCTTAGCTTTAGAATTATGTCGTCCCTTAATTTTTCATATGTTTCTTTTTTAAGCCTATCCTGTTTAATAAATAAGCCCGGGTACAAATAGTGTATTGGCGAGCTTTCAGTTATTTTTCTTTGGAAAGATTCTCTCATTTCCTTCGGGGTCTTATACAAAAATAGCAGTTTGGACAATGAGGTTCTCTTGAGAGTTCTGTAAACTTTAGGAATTATTTTATGCAATAAATTTCTTTTATCCCTAAGAATTTCATTCTCGCCAAGCCATGCTTTAAAATTAAAGCATCTTGTAGGAGAAGAGTCATAACCATGGTCTGAAACCACAAAGATGTACGGGTTTGGGTTTTTGACAGAAAATATTTTTATAAGCTCATTTAAATAAGAATCTATTTTCTGAAAGAACTCAAGCATAACATCTTTTTTGTCCCAGAAAAGATACTGCACAACTGCGGTTTCTCCAAAAACAAACATAAAGAAGTCCCAAGGTTCATTCATGATGTCTATTACAGTTTCATATCTTTTCCCCGTTATGCTAGCCAGCTCCTTAACTATCTCATGCTTTTTTTTGCTTATGTCCTTTTCATCAGGCAAGAATGCGTATTTTTCATACTTCATACCGCTCTGGTAGTCATGCTTATCCAGTAAAGTCTTAAGCTCGCTTGGATAAAAGTAGCTTTCTTCATCTCTAAATGTCAAAAAATCCGAAATCATGTAGCCGTTTATCTGCTCTACAGGATAAGTCATTGGCACATTTATTACACAGCATCTTTTATTATATTGCGACAGTGTTTGCCAAATTTTTTCGCTTTTTATCAATCTTGAATCTACTATTTTTCCTGATTCTGTTGCATATTGGTAAATACCGTGCTTGCCGGGGTTTCTGCCAGTAAAAAGGGACGTCCAAGCAGAACAGCTTAATGGAGGAATAGTGGTCTTTAAGTCAGCTTTGATTCCTACGCTAAGCAGTCTCTTTAATGTTGGTAATTTTCCTTCCTTTATCCATGGGATTAATAAGTTCCAGTCAGCTCCGTCTATTCCAATGATTAAAACACTATTCTTCATTTTTCAATGCTCCTTTAGTTATATTAACCCATTCAATGTTTCTTTGTTTTTCAGATTTTGGCATGGTCTGCCAAGCCTCCAATGCATGCATGCCTGTAAGCCTCGCAAATTCCTTTCTAAATGTAAATTTACCTTCTTCCTGATCTTTTGTGTGAATAACCCATTTTCGTCCGTTTTGCTCTAGATAAAAATAAGAGCCTTCATTTTTGAATACGTCGGTAATTTTGGACATTTCATCTATTTTCGTTGATTTAAGGCTTTTAAATATGTTTTCCTTTACATTCCTGAGATTATAATAATTATTTTTAAATGGAAGAAAATGAAGATGGGCATGCTTTATGCTTTGGCCATATACGCCCTGTTCATATATGATTGGCTCGTTAAAAACATATTTAATCTTATTATATAGTTTATCCTTAACTGAAACGAATTCCTCCCTTAATTGTTTTGGAAGTTGGGCAAAGCAGTTCAAATGTTTTTTTGGAAGTAGCATAACGTGCCCTGGAGCAAGGACTCCTACCCCAACCTTAACATAAAAATTCCCAGAGCCCCATAAAATATCTTCTTTTATTTTATCAATACTGCAAAACAAACATTCTTTCATCAGAAATAAGAAATATCTAATGCTTTTATATGTTACTATCCTATCTTGGACATTTGTCTCGCTTAAACAGCAATCCTATCATCCACTTCTTTTATCTTCTCCACCTCTTCTCTTTTAATCTTAAAATATCCTTTTATTGGGTCAAGAACAAAGCCACTTTTGCCATATTTTTTATAATAAAGCCCAGGATTTCTTTGGGCAAGCCCCTCATTAAAAATTTTAGTATAATCTTTTGTTAATTCCTGCAATTCTTCTGGAGTAAACTCCTCTGTATGAATGTTGCCGATTTTGTAATTTGTCTCATCAACTCTAAAATCTTCTTTTAATAGACCTTTCTCTAAACAAATTTCATACAATTCTGAGCCTAAACATGGTGTTGCTATAAAGAACGAGGCGCTGTCAAAATCATTCTTTATAGGAAATTCAAAAGTTTCCATTATTTGTTCTTTTGTTTCACCAGGCATTCCGACAACAAAAAAACCATGTATGCTAATACCAAGTTCGTGTGCTTTATCCACCAAACGTTTGACTTTACTTAATATCAATGGCTTGTTCATTATATTAGTTTCTACCCATTGGTTGCCGCTTTCGATTGCAAATGTCAATTGGTAACATCCTGTTTTTGCAAATTTTTCAATTAATTTCTCATCCAAAGCCCATACTGCGATTCCTTGTGGTGTGCACCAAACAAACTTTAAATCCCTTTTTATTATCTCATCCATAATCTCGTTCGTTCTTGCCCTGTTTAGGCTGAAGTTGTCATCACAGAAATGTATTTCCTCAACGTTATACTTGTTGATTAACATTTCTATCTCATCAACAACACTTTTGGCACTCCTTACTCTGTATACATTGCCCCAGAAGTTTGTTGTCGTGCAGAATACGCATTTGGCAGAGCATCCTCGAGAAGTAACAATCTGGGTTACTCTGCTCTTCATTGTGTAAGGCGATTGAGGGAGATTTATACTTATATATTTTTCCATATTCAGCAAATGCCTTGCTGGGTCAGGTAATGAATCCAAATCTTGTATATAATTCAACTTTGGATTTACGAAAATCCCATCTTTCTTGTACCCTAAGCCCTCAATAGTTGACACATCTTCATTATTCATTATTTTTTGAATTAGGTTTAAAGTTGTGAATTCGCCTTCGCCCAATATTACAAAATCAATGTCTTTATTCATCAAAACATCCCTAACAGCATATGTAGGATGAGAACCGCCAACAAATAAGGGTACACCAGGATTAAATTGTTTGACCAAACTGCAAACTTTTAATACGTTTTTGTCCTGTGTAGAAAACATTCCAGACACTCCAACAAACTCGGGCTTAAAATTTACTATTTCTTTGAAAATATCATCATCGCTTAATCCCACCAGAACAAAATCATTGCTAATCTCTTTCTCATTTTCAAAGCCTTCAACATATGCATCAAGAATTTTAACATCAAAGTTATGTTCCTCAAGAATTGCTGCTATATAAGCAAGTCCTAAGGGAGGCATGCACCTCTTGTAATCTTTTTTATAGATAGTATATGGCGGTTGTATAAGTAGTACCCTTATCTTTTTCATTTTCTTTTCAGTTCTCTTTGCTATGGTTATGCTTTGATTACTTCTATTTAAGTTTTGCTTTTTTTGTATGCATGGTGTTTAAAGAGCATCATACCGTATTTTCATGGCTTTGAGTAAACACCTTTTTGCACTTATGGGTTATTAGAGTGGCTTTGTTATAGTCCTCTAACACTCTTCCAAGGCTTGTAATATAAACTTCTTGGCCGCACTTTTGGCATATCTTCTTTTCCATCTTTCTTCAAAATAACGCATATATAAACGGCGACAATGAAGAGCTTTGCCCCAGCACTATCAATATTCCCGCCAGAAGCAACATTATGACTATTGGCAGCAGCCACCACTTTTTCCTTTCCTTCATGAAACACCATATATCGCTGATTAAGTAAAATCTTCTTGCCATGAATTAATGTACAAGTTTCAGATTTATTAATTTTTCGTAAATGGCTTCTGCAGCAATTCTATGTCCCAGCTCGTTTGGGTGGTTGTCGAATTTGCTGACAACGAGTTTTTTTTCATTAATTCCCTTAAAATAGGGAAGTAAATCTATTATAATTATGCCATTCTCATTTGCCATCTGTGATATTACTTTATGTTGCTCAGCGAATGGGTATTTATCAAGCTGGTGTATGAATGGAAATATTGCAATAACCAAGGTGGAATTATTCTCTCTTGAAATTTTCTTAAATTCCTTAAAATATTCTTCGTTCAATTTCTTGTTTTTTTCAGATTTAAATGAGTCCAAAATCGTTTGGTAGTAGGATTTTTTGATGGCTGCAGCCTCTAAAGCTATGTTAAATCCTTTATTCACAAAATTATACAAGTAGGAATATCTCTTTAAAAAAGTATCAAACCAAAACAAGTAGAAGTTTCCGCCTTTTTTTTGATATTCAAAGTCACGAAAATCGTTCAACACAAAGCCAACGATTATGATGTCAGGGTTGTACCGCAACGCGTCATTTTTTAGTATCTGTACCTCAAATTCTGAATCCACTCCGGCTTTTCCAAAATTTAATACCTCATATTTCTTGTATTCAGACTTTTCATTCAGCAGACTTTCCAATTCCTCCAAATAAGTGTCATTTACGTTTTTAATTCCTGTACCGAAAGTGAAAGAATCCCCCAAGCCGACTATCCTTTTTGTATTTTTTTGCTTAAAATAGCTGCTGTCAATGTCCCTATACCCATCCTTATTCAAAAAAACATACTTTTCATAAAATTCTTGAACTCCTGGGGCAAAATTGTATTTTGAATCTTGAGTCAACACCAATCTTAATGACAACTCAAGGGATACTATTAAAATAAATACCGTCAGGAAAAGCAAAGTTAAATTTTGCAGTATTTTTTTCTTTCTTGCAATAAACCTCAAAGTGATGTTTTTATAATATTTGATCACTGAAGAAACCAATAAAAACGCAAGCCCTGCAATCACAAGAAAAATTTTGAAAACCTTGATTTTTTGGAGAGCTGAAGAAGTAAGCCTCTCGTTGATAGTAAACTTAAGGAAATAATTATTACTCAGAAAAAAACCCAGCAATATAAGAAATGCCCCGAACAAAAAGATAAAAATTATAACTGACTTATAAAAAGTTACAACAAAATCTGCTTTAGTTTTAGTCCTCAGCAATTTTCTCACTATCCCATATATCTTTTGGATTGTCTTTTCTTGCAATCAAAAACATGCCCATTACCAAGTAATCTATTCCGGTGCCCATCATGCACTTGTAAGCATCTTCGGGAGTGCATACTATTGGCTCGCCTCTGATATTAAACGAGGTATTAATCAAAATCGGCACCTTGCTCAATTTCTCAAATTCTTTTATCACACCATAATAAAGCCGGTTTTCATCTTCTGAAGTGGTTTGCAGTCTTCCTGTGCCATCAACATGAACTACGCTTGGCACAAGCTTTTTTTTATCTTCTTCGAATGGATAGACAAAAAGCATAAATGGCTCTTCATCCTTGTCAATCTCAAAATAGTCGTGCACATCCTCCTTGCTTATCACAGGCGCAAAAGGCCTGAAATGCTCCCTGTGCTTAACTTTTGCGTTCAATATATCTTTCATCTCAGGATTGGCTGCATTTGACAATATGCTTCTTGCTCCCAGCGCCCTTGGACCCCATTCCATCCTACCTTGAAACCAACCGATAACATTATTATTAAATATCAAATTTGCTGTCAGCTTGGCAATGGCAGCATCATTCTTGAATTTCTTGTAGATAATCTTATTATTATCCAGAAAATTATTTATGTATTCAGTGGAAAATGATGGCCCGAGATAAACCGATTTCATAACATACTTTCTTTCATTTCCGAATATTGAATTATAGGCATAGGAAGCAGCGCCAAGCGAAGTGCCTGCATCGCTTGCAGCAGGCTGCACCCAAACGTCCTTGAAAGGCGTGTTTTTTGTTATTTTTCCGTTTGCAACGCTGTTCAATGCAACTCCTCCTGCCATGCAGAGATTTTTCATCATTGTTTCTTTGTAAAGATGATTAAGCATTTTGAAGATTATTTCTTCCGTTATTTTTTGCAATGACGCTGCTATGTCCTTGTGCCTTTGGGTAACCTCCTCTTCCGGCTTTCTTATCGGGCCAAATTCATCGAGAAATTTTTTGCTCGGCATAGTCAGCTTGTAATGATAGTCAAAATAATCCATGTCAAACTCTATGCTGCCGTCTTCTTTAACATCTACAACTTTCTTAAATTTATCATAGTAGGCTGGTTTTCCATAAGCTGACAATCCCATAACTTTGTACTCGGAATTGTTGACGCTAAAGCCAAGATGCGCTGTTACAGTGCTGTATAAAAGCCCAACTGAATTTGGAAATCTTAATTCCTTTAGCAATGTTATCTCATTTCCTTTCCCATAGCCATAGGAAGCAGTTGCCCATTCTCCAACCCCGTCAACTGTAAGAATTGCCGCTTCCTCAAAGGGGCTTACCAAAAATGCAGAAGCTGCGTGAGCAAGATGATGTTCTATAAACAAGATGTTGCCATTGTATTTTAATTTCTTCTTTATTATTGAAGGTATTCTCAATTTTTCATTTAGCCATGATGGCAATGCATTGTAAAAAGACCAGAATGACCAAGGGAACATCTCGAGGTGCTGGCTTAGCAACCTTTCAAATTTTAATAATGGTTTTTCATAAAATGCAATGTAATCAACTTGGTTGATATTGATTGTTCCTTCCCGTAGGCAATAGCTAACTGCATTTATGGGAAAGCTAATGTCGTGCTTTTTCCTCGTGAATCTTTCTTCTTCTGCCGCAGCTACAACGATGCCGTCTTTCATCAAACATGCTGCTGCGTCATGATAAAAACAGGATATGCCTAAAATATTCATTTTTTCAAAAAGTTCTGTAATATTTTTCTAAAGGTTCCTTTTCAACATTACGCCCCTGCCAATTTGAGTGTTTGTTCTGTTTTTTAAGCTCCAAGAAATGCCGTCTAAAAAGCTTCATAATTATTGAAACAGATCCAACTCCAATTAGATACACAATAAACAATAAAATAAAATTAACTATGCTGGAGATTATCTCTGCTACGGGCTCTAGAATAGACTTAATCGCAGTCCAAATTTTTTTAAGCATATGTTTTTGCAAACACAACAAGCTTTATAAAAGTTATGGTAGAGCCATTACCATATTTTTGAGAGAGAAAATCCCGAAAAATTTAAATATTGTGTAAATGATACAAGCGATTGCAACTTGAAGTTAATATGGATCATGAAAAAATTCTTGTTACAGGTGCCACTGGTTTTATAGGCTCAAATCTAGTTAAAAAATTGTGCAATAAAAAAAATAAAATAACTATTTTTGCTGGAAATTCTTCACATTTATTTCTAAAGGGACTAAATTTAAGGAGGATAGAAGGCGATGTTAGAGACTATATGTCTGTTTTAAAGGCTGTCAAAGGCTCTGATTATGTTTACCATCTGGCGGCTTGCAGTTTAAACAGCCCTAAAGACAAAAATGAAATATTTAGAGTGAATGTGTTGGGGACTGAAAACGTTATGAAGGCCTGTTTAGCATCAAATGTTAAGAAAGTAGTTCATGTGAGCTCATGCTCTGCCTTAGGATTTTCCAAAAGTGATAATATAAAACTAAATGAAAGCAATTATCTAGACTTTAAAGACCAATTGTATGGCCAGTCAAAAAAGCTAGGTGAAGACAAGGTTAAGGAATTTGTAGCAAAGGGATTAAATGCAACAATTGTATTGCCTCCATATGTAATTGGTGCAGGAGAAATAGATCCTGCCAGATTTACTATATTCCAGAGCATTGCAAAAAACAGGATAAAGTTTGCTTACCCAGGCGGCGGCGGAACAGTTGCAGTAGAGGATCTTGTTGATGGCTTGATTTTGGCTATGGAAAAAGGCAAAGCCGGCGAAAGATATATCCTAAGCAACGAAAATATTAGCCTTTTAGACCGATATAACCTTATTGCAGAGATATTAAAAAAACCTAGAATCAAGATTAAACTTCCGCAGATTTCTTATTTTCCCATGTATCTGCTCGCTGCTGTTCTGCAAAAGGTTTTAACAAATACTCCAATTACTCCGGAAACAATAAGATGGTCATACAATTTTAGATATTATGATTCATCCAAGGCTAAAAAAGAGTTGGGTTGGCAGCCTAAGATTCCATTAATAGAGTCCTTAAAAATAGCAATAGAATACTATAAACAGATAGGTGTTCTGAGATAGGCGGGTTCATATAAAACGGTTATTCGCTCAATTCGCCAGTATGCGAGAACATCATTACCTTTTTAACGCTCTTTATGGCCTTAAGCCCTTTTAATAATGCACTAGCCTCCTTGTCTTTTATCTTCACTTCAATTGTTTTCTCATTAGTGCCGGATTCATCTAAGGCAGTGCTCCTAACTTCGAAACTGATGCAATGCTTCCGCAGCACAGACTCCAGCTTGTTATCATCAATATTTAAGTATTTCAATATTAATACATAAGGCTTATTTATAACTATTTTCTTGGATAGTATTATCAAGACCGCACCTATCACTATAGAAGATACTAATGAAAGCTTGTAAAATCTTATTCCGTTTACGATGCCTGCTGAAATCGCCCAAAATAAGAATGTCAGATCCTTGGAGTCCTTAACTGGGGTTCTAAACCTGATTATCGACAAAGCACCAACCATTCCCAAGGACAATGCAAGATTTCCCCCTATTGCCATCATTATGACTGACGCAACCATTGTGCTCATAATTAATGCAATGTTGAAACTGCGGGAGTATAAAACACCAGAATACGTTTTTTTATAGATGTAGAAGATATACAGCCCAGTTACAAAGCTAAAAAGCAGGGCAATGACTATGTCAGCTACTGTAAGAGGTGTACCAAATGTGCTGAGATTTGCAGACGAGAATATATCTCTAAAGGTTAATACCATTTTAGTTCTTATTTCGCATTATACTTCAAAATAATCCAGTCTGCCTATGCAGTATTTACTTAGCGCCCTTCTCTCAAATGATGGTATTTGCAGCATATGTTTAAGGAATTTCGGTACGAACCTGTTGTATTTAATCTCCATTATGACCAATCCTTTCCTTAATTTTTGAGTTGAAAATGAGTCATTGCTGAATATATCCAGTTGAAGTGGTGTGCTTTTTAAAAATCTATCGAAAACAATTCTAACTCCATTTAGGTCATGGATAAATGCTTCTCTAAAATAATCAATTAGCACAACACGGCGATAATGCCTTTTTTTGAATTCTGCGTACGCTTTGTGCAGCACCGGATCGCTATATTTTAGCATTAATTCATAGTTTCCATTTTGGATTTCATCGGCGTCTTTCCTGCCAATGATTGCTGTTTCCTTTATTACAGAATTATTGCGCTTACTCTTTATTTCAAACTTAACCAATTGTGTGTTTGTATCATAAATTCTCAGTCTGTACTTGGACCTTTCTTCCAAGCCTGCCATCTTTTCTTCAAATGATCGGTTGTCTACTGTATCGAAGTACAAACTTCTCACGAAATAGCCGTTGCCTGCCTCATTATGCTTATCCTGCCTTAGCACCTTCCTTAGCAGATTTGATAGAATTATATATTCACCATAGGTTATATAATATTTCAACTCTTTTCTTTCGATTCTTATGTCAATTAGATTTTTTTTGGAATTGGACATTTCATTATTGGATTATTCAAGGAAAGCTTAATAGCTCTCTCTCGGCATTGCTCCTTAATTTATTGTAGTTTTCTGTAGCAAGGTTTATTTGGTAGATTTTTGATTGGTTATCCTGTTCAAAGTCTTTTTGGTTCAGATTAAAGCTATTGCCATAAACATAGGCTGTGCTTCCGCCAAATAGCTCTTTTTTTTGGTATGCAGTAACTGCAACTTTGTTGTTTCTAAAATTGTTATCCATCAGGTAAGCTACTGAGGAGTCCTTAACTGCTATGCCGAGATTGTTATTTGATAATGAATTTTTGTAAACTATTAACTTAGTTGATTCTCCAACACTTATTCCTTTATCCAAAAGGTTAACAAAATTGGAATCTTTCACTATCATATTAGAACCGCTAAGATCAAGGCCATCACCATTACTGTCAAGCTCGCCATTTCCATTAAATTCTGAATTTTTTACAATGCCGTTCACAAAGTCCAAATCAGCCTGGTCGGCAGAATTTCCATAAAAATGAGAGTTTTCTATGATTAGATTTTGAGCGTATTTAACATTTATTCCATCATCCGAATGGCTTCCATGAATTAAGGAATTGTTAATGTAGATATTAGGGATATGGTGAATTGCAAATTGTCCAATAAAAAACATTCCATTAATCCATTTATCCTTGCCTCCTGAAATGTCGAGCCAATTAGCAAAAGTTTTTTCATTTTTGGACCCTTCTCCCACTATTGCAAATGTTCCAAATGGCTTGCCTTTTTCTAAAGAGGTTATTACAACAGGCTTATTCCTAGTTCCAGCAATCTGGGTTGGTGAATATGAAAGTATTGACTTGTTCTCGGCAATTTTTATTTTAACGCCTTCTTGAATCATAAAACTTTTGAACTTTGGTATTATCAAGTCATTGTCCACAACATAGTCACCTTCCAATAGCGTTAATTCCCCATTGTTGTATGCCCATCTAAATTTCGGGTATAATCTCTCAAATTCCTCGATGGACCCATATTTGGAATTTTCATAATAGTCATTTGCATTTGCAATTTGTATGTATGAATCACTATCTGCAATTTCTTTGTTTGTAATATCATTTTTCATCTTAATAATTATGCTGCCTATACTAACCTTATTCGCATCAGAAAAAATAATTTCAATTGTGTAACGCCTAATCGCTGGGTAAAGATCATTGTCCAGACCGGCAGAAAAATAAAAGTCTTTTACTTGGCTTGTTAAGTCTATTAGCTTAGTTTTATCCATCAGCTTAATTAATTTGAATTTAGAGGGTTTGCCATAATCATTATAAACTATGCCTATTTCTCCAGAATAGTCATGTGTCAGGTTTATGACCGAATTTGTAAACCTAATCTCGGCTACAGAATCTGGAATGATTTCTATTTTAACTCTATTATCTTTATGGACAATATTGGCATAAAATTTTGAATAATCCAGATTTCTTTTTGTTATCTCCATATTATATTGCAAAATTTCTTTAAGCTCCTTAAAGGAATACCTCATCTCTCTTCTGCTAAGTTTATTTGCCTTGTAAGAAAGTGCATAAGAGCCATATTTATCCATGATTCTGTCATAATTGTCCAGTATCTCGTTATTGAGTATAAAGGAGTATATTTTTTTGTGAGTAAGATACCTTGATTCATCATCCTTTGCCAATAAATAGAATAGGTTGATCGGTCTTCCAAAAGTATTAAGGTAGTTGTCGATACCTCCATTCTTCAGTTTTAATCTGGTGGCAACCTCTATCTGAGGCGCTGGATAAAATTTTGAATTTGTGGTTTGATACACCATTCTAAGGTTATCGCCAACAATTGAATGTAAATTTCCCAGCACCATTCTGAATGCCTGAAAAGAGCTAAGCTGCTCGCGATCAAAAAAGTTTATTGCGCTTATGTTGTTATTATTAACGGCATAGTACAGCCTATCAATAGGGTAAAATACGCTGCCCATTTGAGTCAAATCTGCATCAATTTCTGCATTGGACAACTCGTAATCAAACGCTGTCCTGTGCCCTGTAGTCCAGAAAACGCCGTTTGGATCTGCTGATTTATAATTAGATATGTCATATTTATGATCGTCCACCCAGTTGTCGCTTATACTGACAACAGCACAGCCTGAGCATTGATTATAATCAAGAAAATTTTCATCCAATCTTTCTTCTAGGTAATAAACGCCTTGGATTACCCCATTAATTTTTAATACCGCTAAACCATTCCTTATATCCATAAGTCCAAATTGTTTTGCTGTTTCCCTTCCTATCAAAGGCGCAAATAGCCTGTCTTCAAAGATTATCAGGTTAAATCTTCGCATATTATTTATGTATTCGTCTTTGTCCGACCTTATCTGGTAAGATTTCAGCTTATTCGTCCAATGATCAGGGTTGTCTCCATGAAATCGCACCTTGACTTGGTACTCTTTTCCATCAACAGTTAATTTTGATTTTCTCCAGCTATTTGATTCAGGTGGAAGGTGTCCTGATTTAATTGCAAGCTTTGAGAGGTCATCAAAATGTATTAAATCATTGGGGTTTAACTCTAAACTATAGATAGGCAGCCCTCCATCTAAAAGGTTCTTTTTCATTAAGAATATATTTATTTCATCTTCAATTCTAAACAGAAAATTAAGTATGCGCTGCCACATCGGGAAAAAATCAAGGTTTGTTCTGCTATAAATATGCGCAGTCAATTTTTTTGGAATTTTAATCATTACTGTGTCAGACTTATATATTGCAAATATGGCAACTAGGAGCAGAAAAAATACTGCTACTTTCATGATTCTCAGAATCTGTCTTGTCTTATGCTTCAATGAAACCACCAATACCCCTATTGCAAATATAACCTAATTTAAAAACTTTATTGATGCAAAGAGAGTCGGTAAAGACTGGCACGAATATCTAGAAAAGCAGATATGGCCTAATTAGCCTCTAGTAATATAAAGCCTGCTGTAGCGTGTATAGTCCTGAATAAACCGGACTTCTGCAGTTCAATTACTTTAGAATTTGTTTCATTAACCCCATATTTATCGGCAAACTGCCCATCAATAACAAGGTATTTGTAATTCTTCGTTTTTAGAAAGGCACTTGTTTCATATGCGCTTTTATTGACCCCTGATTTCTTAAAATCCTTTATCTCTTCGCACCAGGCGCATACAAACTTGTCCATTCCTATCAGAGGCCCGTCGTTAACAAATGTGAAAACTTTTGCATTTGGCTCAACATTATCTTTAAGCCATAAATAGCCTTGCAGCTCTTCTCCTGATGTCCAAAATGCCCCGGGTGGCCATTGGGATGTGTTAATAGTGTATTTCTGATATGCAGATGTAAAAATAATTCCAATCACTACAAGAAGAGTTACTAAAAATCTTGGTATCATTAAACCTTTTAAGAGATTCATTAAGAACCAAAGCCCTTCACTTGCTAAAATTGCCAAAGGTATGGCCAGAATTGACCATGCCCTAAAAGGGGATAACTTATAAAGGTAAGGACCTGCATTGACAGCATAGAAAGTGAAAATAAGCCAAGCAAGCACTATTATTGCAGCTCTGTCTTTAAAGTCCCCGTTTTTGTAGTTTATGATAATTAACGAGACAAACACAAAAGACATAACTAACAATCCCGCTGCCAGAAGTGTCTGGTCTGCTAAGAATTCGAAGAAAGGCACAGAACCCGGCTCTAATGGGGCAGCATATCCTGTTTCCCTGCTTGTGATATTTTTTATGTAGGTTTGGTGAAGGAAGAATAATATCAAAGTAGATGCTGCAAAAAAAGCTGCAAAAATGATTAGCTTGTTCTTCTTGATTTCATTATAATACCTTAATGTTAATGCTATTAGTGAAATTACCAATAATAGAGATAAGAACAAACCAATCCCAACGGGATTGTTTATGGCACTTGTTTTTTGGGCAATAAAAAAATCTTGCAAGGTATAGACTTTGTCACCTGTACCTGCAACGCTAGCTATCCTGCCAATGTTAGCCCCCAATCCTATTCCCCTTAAAGTACCCTCATATCCGCGCCTTATTAATGCTGGAAGCCACCAAAGCATAAATGAGAGAAAAGCGCCTAGAAATCCCGCGGCAAAATGGTAGACAAGAAAACTTCTTTCAATTATCGCCTTGAAGACATAATAAATAACGAACAAGAGCGCAAAATAGGTGCTGTGGCTTGGCGATCCAACTAAGGTTGCGCCTATCATAATGGCAGCTACAAAAGCCCATTTTTTATCATGCTTAATTCTTTCAATTGCATAAAATGAAACAAAGTAAAGAGGAATTGTCAATGCAATTGCCCATATAAAATGGCTTAAGTATGCTGGCGCTGACGCAAGTGCAAATGCCGAAAATAATGCCTTATTTTTGTTTGTAAGCTCTTTGGCAAAGAAAAAGAAAAATATGATGCTTAATGATATCAGCAATGCATTAAAAAATTTTAAAGTCCAATACAAGGATTCATTTGTTTGGTGCATAATCCCAAATATCATGTCATAGCTCGGCGGGTATGGGTCTATGTACTTGATTCGCTGGGATGTGAATAAAGTTTTTTCAACTGAAACGTATTTGGCTCCAATTGCATGCGCCCATGGATCATCGTCCTCCAACCATGGATAAGAAAATGCTCCTTTTGCATATATGTAAAAACTCGCAATGAAGATAGCAAGCATTAAAAAAATTACTACATCTGTCTTTGTGAGCCTTAAGCTAATATTTTTCAAACTGGCAAAAAATTCCCAATTCTTGTACAAAGCTAAAAATACAGCTATAATGCCTATGGAAACGAATATTCGCCAATCCAAGGGGATTCTCAAAATGTTCAATAAAAGTCCAAAAGGAATAAAAGCGCCAAGACCTATTCCTATTCTCATTAAATTTCTTTCAAGAAAGTTTTCTGACTCATTAACAAATCTTGTGCATAAGTACCCCAAGCCGAAAGTAATTACAAAAAATACAAAAATGCTCAAAATAGCCATTTTCAGAAGAAAGAAGATTTATATATAAATATCTTTGGTGGAGCTGAAATTAACAATTGTTAATTTTCGCAACATTTTTATACGGGCTGCCTTAACTTTACAGTATAGGTGTTACTATGAAGATCTTGCTTATATTCCCCCCTCAAAATTTGAATGAAAGGTATGCTAGAAACATGGGGAATGTTGGGGGATTTCTACCGCCATTAGGGCTTTGCTACATGGCGGCTGTCTTAGAAAGAGATGGGCACGAAGTCAGAATAATGGATTGTCCAGTTAATAATTATACAATATCTGACATTCTTACTGAAATAACAAATTTTGACCCCAAAGCCATAGGAATTGCTGCGATAACTTCCCTTGCAAATGTAACCAAGGAATTGTGCGATGTTATAAAAAACCAATTTCCTGATAAATTTATTATCCTTGGAGGCCCACATCCAACTGTGATGCCAAATGAGGTTTCACAAGAGATTAATGCAGACATTGTAATACAAGGTGAAGCAGATAATATAATAAGTGATGTTCTTAAGAATCTTGAAGAGTACCAAAATAAAAGGATAATTAAGGCTGGAATTGTGATGAAGCTGGATGAACTGCCCTTGCCCGCGAGGCACCTTCTTGATATGTCCAAATATACCTCCTTGCCAAATACTTACAAAAAATCGGCAAATACCTTTCAAATGGTAACTTCAAGAGGCTGTCCCTTTACATGCACTTTTTGCCATGATGCCAAAGGTGTTTTCAGGCAGAGAAGTGTAGAAAATGTTATAAAAGAAATAAAGCATCTGCAGGAAAAATATGATGTTAAAGAGATAGCTTTCTGGGACGATATAATCACTCTCAATAAGGCTTGGATGCATAAATTCTGCGAGGCCCTTGATAAAGAGAGGATAGGACTCATATGGTCTTGTTATACCCGTCTTGATTTGGTTGATGAGCCGTTGCTAAGGTCAATGAAAAAAGCAGGCTGCTGGAACATATTTTTTGGAATAGAAGCTGGCTCGCAGGAGCTTCTTGATAATATGAAGAAGAAAATGACAATTGAGCAAATGGCAAACCAAGTAAGGCTTGTCAAAAAGATCGGTATTGAGATTAGGGGATCTTTTATGATAGGACTGCCAGGGGAAACGCCAGAAAAGGCTCGTGAAACTATAAAATACGCAATTGATCTCGATCCTGATTACGCCCAATTTACAATAACTACCCCATATCCGGGCACAGAGTTATGGAATACTGCTGAGCAATGGGGAACCCTCAACAAAGACTTTAGAAATTTCAATGAGTGGCAACCAGTCTTCATCCCAAAAGGTTATAAAAATGCTGATGAGCTTTTGCAAATGCACAAGGAGGCATTTAGAAGATTTTACTTTAGGCCAAAGTTTATTTTAAAAAAGATTGCCAAGATAAAGTCCTTCTCTGAGCTTGGAAGGCACTTAAAAGGGCTTAGGGTCGTTTACGCCATGGCTTCCGGAACATGAGAATATTATTAATCAGGCCGCCGCATTTGGATATTAATTTGCTTCCCCCAACGGCCGTAGGCATACCTCTTGGAATGCTTAGCGTAGCAGCTTATATGGAAAAGCAAGGGCATGATGTCAAAATTTTTGATTCTTTGATTTACCCGGACAAAACGAAAGACCAGACTCATTTCGGAGCATCTTTTGAGAGGATAGAAAGTTCAATTAGGGGCTTCAAGCCGGACATAATAGGAGTTACAAATCTTTTTTCAACTCAAATGAGAAAAGCGCTTGGTGTTATCAAGCACATAAAAGCTGTTCATCCTGATGCAAAGATAGTTGTTGGCGGCCCTCATGCTACGGCAAAGCCTGAGGAGTTTTTGAATTCTTTGGATATTAACCTCGTTGTTGTTGGAGAAGGTGAGATTACACTAGCATCGATTGCAGATTACTATGAAGGTAAGAAAGGGATTAATGAAGTAAAGGGCATCGCGTATACAAAAGATGGAAAATTACAAATCAACAAGCCTGAATATATACAAGATCTCAATTCAATTCCTTATCCTGCGTATCATCTTGTTGATCTGGAAAAATACTTTGAACTTGCAAAAAAAGGCAGAGGATCTAGATTTTATGATATATTCTACGAACCAAAAAGAGAGATAACCATGGTGACCAGCAGAGGATGCCCTTATGAGTGCATTTTCTGTTCTATACACCCGACGATGGGCTACAAATTTAGGTATAATTCGCCGGAATACGTTGTTGGGCATATAGAGAATCTAATTAAGAGGTATGGGGTCGAATTTATACATTTTGAAGATGACAACTTAACACTTAATCAGCCTAGATTTGAGAAAATACTTGATATAATTATTGAAAAAAGGCTTAAGTTTGAATGGGACACTCCTAATGGTGTGCGTGCAGACGCTCTCAGCCTTAGCCTGCTTGAAAAGGCGAAACGCACAGGTGTAAGGGAACTAAGGGTTGCCATAGAGTCTGGAAATGAGGAATTTCTAAACAAGGTTGTTAAGAAAAGGCTAAAACTATCAAAGGTTGTGGAGACAGCACAAAACTGCAAAAAGTTAAAAATACCGCTTAGTGCTTTTTATATTATAGGATTTCCTGGCGAAACCAAGGAAGGCATCAAACAAACTCTTGATTACGCATATGAAATGATGAAGAAATACAATGTAAAGCCCCATGCTAACTTTGCAATGCCGCTGGTTGGCACAGAAATGTATGATATAGCAAAAGAAAAAGGTTATCTTGTAACTGAGGATTACACAAAAGGAAGGATGTTTGGAATGGGCGCTCTTAAAACAGAGCACTTCTCCCCAGAGGACCTGAAGGATTTTTCAACAAAGTTCTATAAAAGAGTTAGGAATCTTTATTTTCTTCAGATGATTCAAAACCCAATCAAACTGGTTAGAAACATGAAAGTTTTCTTGAAATTCCCTAGAAATACAATTAGAATGGCAAAACTAACATCTAAATATGTAAAATGGAGTTCATAATAATAATTTTTAAATATCTATTAAGAAAAAGGTGATTGATGGCTCCAAAATTTTCAATTGTCATACCTGCTTATAATGAGTCAAAGAGAATTGTGAGAAGCATAAATAAAATTCGGAACTATTTCAAAAACAAAAAAGTAGCTTATGAAATTATTGCTGTTAATGACGGCAGCAACGATAACACATTAAGAATTCTAAAGGATTTGGCAAAAGAATGCAAAGAGCTAAAGGTTCTTGGAGACAATATCAATAGAGGGAAAGGCTACGCTGTAAAAACCGGCATTTTGAGCTCAAGAGGGCATAACATTCTTTTCACAGATGCGGATCTCTCAACTCCAATTGAGGAGCTTGATAATTTGTTTCAATGCATAAAAGATGGATATGAGGTTGCTATTGGCTCAAGAAATATCGATAGAAGCAAGGTAAAGCTTAAGCAGCCTTTTTACCGCAGATTTTTGGGAAATTTGCTGCGTATTTATTACAATATAATAATTTTCCCGCAAGACCCTCCTTCAGACAGCCAATGCGGTTTTAAATTATTTACAAAAAAGGCTGCCCATCTTCTTTTCAAAAAACAAAAAATCCACAAAGAAATGTTTGACGTAGAAATATTATACTTGGCTAGAAAATACGGATTTAAAGTAAAAGAGATGCCTGTTGTTTGGGTGAATGATCCTGATTCCAAGATAAATTTGGTAAAATGCGTCACTTTTGGCTCTGTTGACTTGTTTAAAATAAGGCTGTATGACTTATTGGGAAAATACAGAAATTAATCTCATTTTGTTATATTATAAATATAAATAGTATACCCAATTCTTGCAATTGGATTGTAATTGCCTAGCCAATCAAAGCATGATTCATTGATTAAGTTAAAGTTGTGCAGATTTGAAATGCTTACTGCCAAAATGCCATGTTTTTTGGAGCAATCCTCTTTATAACTCTTAGGGGGGTCATCCAAAGTGTAGCCAGCTCCCCATGCAATGTAGGACTCCATTGGCAGAAGCTCATATGAAATATTATAGTAGGCTGGATCAAAAGTCCCATGATAGCTTAGTTTTACCTGTGTAATTTCATTGCTCTTAAGATACTCGCTTAGTCCCTTTAAATCCTGACCTTGGTCTAAGTTGGATGAAAGCAAGTACTTATGCCCATTCTCAATTCCAACAAACTCATTAAAATAAGCCATGTAATTTGGCATTACGAGCAAAGCGGAAATAATATACCATGCCAAAAGCAAAGCAATAGACATTTTTAAGATTAAATTATGTGCTGTATCTTTGAATTTAAGATTAACAGCCTGTGAGCTGAATACAAACATAAATGGAATTATGGGCAGGATATGGCGCAACCCCAGATTGAAATTTACACGTATAAATATGCTGAAAAAAACTATGATTGGCAGAAGCACAAATAGGCTGTTAATATTCGTTTTTTTCTTAATTTGGAAAAGAGATGCTATAAAGAACATAAGCAAAGGGATTGGTGTTTTTATCAGCAAAACCTCAAAGAAGTAATACCATTTTCCGCCAGCATATATCTCGCCGTTTAGGTAGGATTTTCTTATTTTTTGCGATTGAATGAGATTTTGTCCTGCAAAGCCAGCAATATAAACGGGCATTGGCATTTTTAAATCGTAGGCTAAGAATCCTGCAATTTTTTTTCCAATGCTATTTTCATTAAACTTTTCATCGAGGAATTTTTCAATATCTTTGAGATTCCTTTCAGGTATAGAATTCGCTATTGTATTGGCATCAAAAAAATATGTTGCATGCAAAACAGCAAAAGCAAGCAATGCCATCAAAGCAAAGTAAACTGAAAATGTTTTTAGTTGTTTTTTCCTGTTTTTGCTTTTGAAGATTTTAACAATTACGATAAGTGCAATTATCGGAAGCAGCATTACTGCTGTGAATTTTGAAGCCAAAGCCAGCCCAAGAGAAATTCCTGCCGCAATCAGCCTTGTTGCGGTATAACCCTGAACTACGAGTTTCCACAGAAAATATATCGTTGAAAATATGAATAACGCAACAATAAGGTCAGTGAATATAAGTGTATTGTAGGCAAGAATAGACGGTGAAAAAGAATATAAAGCCAATGCAAAAATTCCAGCTTTAATTCCATATAATTCTTTGGCAAAAAAGAAAACTAATAAAGCCAAAAACAATGAGGCAATTATGAAAGGCACTCTTGAGTGAAAGCCAAGAGATTCTGTATAATTTCCAGCTCTGAACATTAAGTCATCTGCACATCTATAAATTCCCTTGTCTTTGCATTCTTGGTAAGAATAAGGGAGGTTCACATCAAAAAACAGCATGGGAAAGCCACCAAGCAGAAAGCTAAAGGTCGGATGGAAGAGATGCATGCTTGTATCCTTATATTTCCAGAAATAATACCCAATAGTCATGATTGCAGGATCATCAAAAGTAAGGCTAGTGCTCCTCATCACAATAAAAGACTGGAAGAGGAAAAGCGTAAGAAGCAACATTACTATCAAAATTTCCTTTTTGTCAACAGTCATTTTTATAGTCGAAAATAATAGAAAGGTATATAAATATTTTACCATTCAGATAGAATATGAATGTCATAATAACTATTCCGGCTTATAATGAGGAGAAGACTATAGCTGCTTTGATTGGCAGAATACACAAGATAATGAAGTCAAATGGGTATAACTACAAGATTCTTGTCATAGACGACGGCAGCAGGGACAGAACAAGGCATGTTGCAAAGAAAGCTGGCGCAATTGTCTATTCCCATCCAATGAATTACGGCTTGGCAGAATGCTTTAAGACTGAAATAGAGCAATGCCTCAAGCTAAATGCAAATGCAATACTCCACATCGATGCTGACTTGCAGTATCAACCAGAGGAAATACCGAAATTGCTTAAGGAGATTGAAAATGGTTATGAATTAGTGCTCGGAAGCAGATTCAAGGGTGAAATAGAAGAAATGCCTTTGGTTAAAAGGCTCGGCAATATAGCTTTCTCGCAGGTAGTTTCCCAAATTACAGGGTTAAAAATCAGCGATGCCCAAACAGGATTTAGGGCGTTTACAAAAAAAGTTGCTGAGGATGTGCTGATTACGTCCAAGCACACTTATACGCAGGAGCAGATAATTAGGGCCGTAAAACAAAAATTCAAGGTTAAGGAAGTTCCAATTTACTTCGCAAAAAGAAATGGCAAGAGCAGGCTTATCGGCAATCCTTTTGGATACGCTTTAAGGGCAATGATAAACATAATAAGGGTATACAGGGATTTCGAGCCATTAAAGTTTTTTGGCTGGATAGGCGCTTTTATTTTGTCTATTGGATTTGTGCTTGGTCTTTACCTAATTTATTTTCAATTTTTTGGAGAAGGTATTTTCAGGCATTTTGGATTAATGATGCTCGACATCCTGGTTCTAAGCCTTGGCCTGCAAACCATCATATTCGCGTTTTTGGCCGATATGAATAGGGTGAGATGAGAAATTGGAAATGCATTTGCATTAAGTATATATATTTGTTCTTATTAGATAAAAGTTGGTGGTAACTTATCAAATATATCAGGAAGGATATCAATAAGATATTATTATTTCTAACAATAATACTCATATCCTATTTATGATTTTTAGTATTCACTACGGCAATAAGCTGAAGAACATTTCAGCAGAATTTAACAAAAATCACGATATGTTTAAAACAACAACCGGAAATTTGGTTTTAGGGGATTCCTCTTAAGAGGCATTGAAAAAGTGAAAATCGAGTTTAATTTGGTGTGCCTAGCGCACAATTTGCAGAAGATTTGGAGATTGAGAGCAGCTAAAAGCTGCTGAATACATTTTTTATTTTGTTTTTTGTTGAGTTTCAAAAAGTAATTGTGGGACAGCGTCAGCTGTTAAATGCTTTGCCGGTTACGGAGTTCTGGAAAATTGTGTTAGCAAATTTTGAGTTGCGGCGTCTTTAAGGATGAAGTCCGCTCACATTATACGTTTAGGGACTTTGACTTTAACAAATTTTATAAATATAAATTGATTTTCGTGATTATTATGAATGAAGAATACGAAATGGAAGAACTCGCTGATTTGGCAATTGAAGAATTAAGAGAATTTATTGATACTGAAAAACAGTTGGTTCAGGAGGAACATGAATTTCTTTCTAAATTACAATCATGTGATTATATCATAGGGCATCTTGATGAAAGAATTCCTGACAATATGACCTATTTACATGAACTGAATAGGAATACTGCTGAAAAATTAGTTGAAATAAGGGAATTAATTGAATCTGGTACACTAAATGAATTGAGAGTTCTCAAAGAGGAAGAACAAATATTACAACAATTACGTGGAAACGTGGAGCATAGAAATTGGAGAGCTGTAAGAAAAAATATTGACTTACAAACACGAGAAGAAGAGCAAATTGTCAGATTAGAAAAAAGAGAACTAAGAGATTTACATTCTAAATTCATTGATTTAATGAAACTGATGAAAAGAAGTAAGCTAAAATCAGCGATGGAAGAAAACTTAACTATTAAGAAAGAAAAAGACGAGTATGAAAAATTAGAGGAATACTATTTTCTTCAACTTTACAAGTTTGTAAGAGCTTACGAAAGAATATTTAGACATTTGTGGAGGAAAGATCTTGTTCTATCTAAAAAAATAAGAAGAGATTCTAAAAGAATAAGTTAAAGTCAAAGCCCATTCCATGATAATTATTGGGGAAGAGAAAGAACTTTTAGAACTAAAGATTGAAAGAATGATAGAACTTTTATTAAAGCTTATGAATAATTTATTAAATGATTTAAAAGAAAGACAGTGATGGAACAAAATAAAAGTAATATTTAATAGCTAAAATTGTTTTATCCTTCCTCAAAACTTTTGATTTCATCACATATTTTTTCTATTATGCGAATATCTTTGGCACATTGTAATTTATCAAATTTTTTCTGACTTGAGTGAATAATATTATTACGCCTATTATATATGTCTTGAATTGTTGCAAAATTTTCTAAATTAATATTTGAAGAATTTAAATAGTATAAATAGAACTTTAATAAATGCATAAGCGATAAATCTTGAAATATTTTTTCAAAATCCGAAGTCTGAAAATTTTTTGTTCCTTTCTTTTTAATAATTGCTTGTTTCAATATTCTTTCAAGAACTATTATCAGTTCAACATATACCAAATCGTAATGATGCTCAGAAAAATGTTTTTTAGCCATAAATAAGTATTCTTTATTTAATGTAATCTTATCATCCTTATCAGAAATAATAATCTCTTTGCATTGTTTTGTTTCAACTCCCATAGCAATTATCTCTTCAAAATTTAGTTGTAAATAGTAGTTAGGTTTGTTATACTTTTTGAATATTATATTATAATAATATAGTGTTTTCAGATTAGTTATATCTATCAAATCCAATTTTTCAGACATTTCTGAATATTTATCAAATTCTTTAGTTGGTTCTTCATAATCCTCATCTTTCCATAATTTTATGTTATTTTCTAGAGTAAATTCTTTTAATGGTTCGGTAACATCATCATAGTCATCCTCTATCAATAATGCTAATTTTGCATCATTTTTTGAGACGTTAAGGAATTTAGAAATATCGTTGATGATTTCGGCATCATCTAAACCATGTATTTTTAATCTATTGATAGCATCTGGCATTTTAATTCTAAAATAACATGTTCCCCTTTTTTTAATAAAATCAGATTCCTTAAATATGAAATTAAAAATACTATTTTCTTTAGGGATAGTATACTTCCATCTTTCAATTTCTATAATTTGTTTTTCTTTATTTTTTTTCTCTATTATTTCTAAATAGAAATAATCACCCATGCTGATAGGTTAGTATTAAATTATTTATAATTGTTGTGAAAATTTTACGAAGTAAAATACACTATGTGCGAAGCACCTCAGACCCCCAATTCTAATTTTAGCAATTCGAAAATTGAGTTTAACTTATGCGATCGCCGTTAAACTCTCCATCAGCTACACAGTTCTGATGGATTTCGTCCGAAAAGTAATTTCAGGGGCTTTCGTCTCAATCTAGCTCGGAGAGCAATAAAGAGATACCATCAAGGGGCGGTTTTCAGTAAAAAGTCGAAAGTTTTAAATATCAGTTCTTATATATAGTTATATAATATGGTAGAAACAACAATTTTGCATAGCCCGACATTGGAATCGGTGATTATGGTAGAAAAAACTATACAAAAATATAGCCAAGAGTGCGGCAAATACCAGCTTTGGAAAAAGTTACCTAAAAAAATGATGTACCAGACATTCCAAACGATATTGGATTACTTGGATAATTCTGGAAAGATAATGATTGACAAAGATGGAACTATAATTTGGACTTACAATCCAAAACAGATACGCAAACTCATTTCTCAAGGAGTTAAATTGCGATGAACAATAAGCCGATTTATGTTACTTTTGGAGATAAGAAAATAGAGAATGAGTTTGAAATTCTGAAAGAAGGCAAATTTGAAGACAAGCAATTGTATGAGTTTATTAATAGGGCTATTCAACATTTAAAAGACATCGATGCTATTGACATAACATTTATTCTGGGGAACGTGAACGGACTTAGAAATTTCCTATTTGAAAAAGTTACTCCGATTGGAATAGGAATGATAGAGACTAAACGCAAATTTAAGCAAAACTTTGGTTTTGAAGTCAATTTAGGATTATTAAAA
>JBBSVT010000087.1:0-5291 GCA_038046685.1 Nanobdellota archaeon | reverse complement strand
TGTGTTAATATACCTTACGCCTCTTTTTATGAGTAAAGTGCAAAAGTTTAGGAATTGTTTGCCTTGTGGCATGATTCAACAAAAAGAAAATAGTATTCACTAATCATCAAAGGCACGTCATTGAATGCCTTTTAATTTTTGGTATGACCAAAATTTTAGCTTAGCTTCGTGATACATGTTCTTGATTTTGTGGCTTTTTACACTCTCTCCAAATATTACCTTTACTCCCGAGAAGATGCCTTCCGTGGAATGCCCCTCCATTCCATAATCTTTCTGCATGGACTATTCTTAAAAGAAGGTAATCATGCCACACATCACACAAAACACAAAATATTTAAATGTGATGGCGAATTTATTATAAATAATCTTTTTACTATCTGGGCAGTTTCCTTAAAGCGCAAAAAAGAGGTATAGATGGCAGATAAGAGAATAGTTGAATATTTAAAGCTAGGCAGAAAAAAGGGCGTGCTATTTGACATTCTCAAAAAAAAACTGCTTGAAAAAGGTCATTCTGCTAAGAATATAGAAGATGCTGCAAAAGAAGCTGGCATTAAAAATCTTCAATACAAACCATTAGTTATAGTTTCCATTGTTGTTCTTTTAGTTTTGTTTTTCTTTATAATACAAAATTTAGGGAAAAAAACAGATGTAGGAGTAGAACTCACTTCAAAAGAGCAGTTGAGCATAATAAACAAGGCACTAAGCGAAAAATATTCAAATTACAACATCAAGAACTTTGGTGAGGTTGCCTATGACGAAGAGCCTGTGCTGAGAGCAGAGGTTGACCTTGGTTATATTGATGTCTGCGGACAGAGGATAAGGGCAGATTCTGCGGTTTTTGTTGTTAAGGATGGTAAGATTATAGAGACGCCTGCGATTGAAATTAGAAATAAATTCACTAAACTTGGAGATATAGTATTTGATGCAAAAAATGAGACAAAAGCTGATATAAAAAAGATAGATGGTAAGATTTTGTATAATTGTAGGAATGCTACATGCTCTTATTGCCAATTAAATGATGCATATGAGGTGATGGTAAAGCTAAAATCACCATACATTAAAAGAATAGACAGCAATTCTATTTCTGGAGCTGGAGTAATGAAACTGCCCTCTACTTATCAAGCGCCAGCATCCTCAATTGTTAAACTGCAACCAGCCTCGCCGTCTGATGCAAGTAAGTCTATGACGCTTATGCCACTTGGCGATACTAAGATTACGCATAAATTTTTTGTGTCAGATGAAAATGGCAATCTAATCTACTCGAGCGAAGCTTATGAAAGCGATAGAAGAATAAGGTTATTAAAAGGTGAGTTTAGTTGAAACGAATAATCAAGATTGTGGTGATTGCAGTACTTTTTTTCTTCTACGGTATGCTAAACAGTAAAATAACCTACGCAGGTTGTACGTATAAACAACATAATTCCCAGGAATGCTGTGGGTGGGGGACTGAACCATGCAAAGATTGTGATAAAGAGGGGAACTGCTGGGTGGGCTCATGTCAAGTTTTAATATGCGGGGATTGCAGTTATGATGTAACCTATAATGAGCCAGACTGGACAAACTGTGATCCTGGCGATGGCGGTGATGGAGAATGCATAAGCGGATCCTGCCGTGACTGTGATTATAATTCTGGCAATTATTGCATTAATGGTGCTGATCATTATGGTAGTCACGTCTGCAATTCATGGTATCAAGCATCTAATAAATGCTGCGGTGATGATGCTTCTGAAGCATACAGAACAAGTACAGGACAAGGCAGTGATGGTACAACAGCTTGCTGTCCGTCAAGCGTATATTGTGTTTTAGCTGGCACATGCTATAATGTTGCAGAATCCACATGTATTGGAAACCTTCGCACAACTTGCACTTTAGGAGGCTTAACACAAACAACATGCACATACGGTTGCTCAGCTGGAGAATGTATTCCTGGTCCCCAAGTAACTAATATTGTAATTAATCCTACCACTGCTAATATAGGACAGGATATATCAATTACATGGCAGGATCCAACAGGAATTACTTATGGAATTCAATAGTGAGGTAGGAAAGAAATACAAAGTCACAAGAAGATTGCCAGAGTTATTAGTTGCAGAAACTAAAATATTTAAAAGTGAGAAAAAAACAAAGTTGAGGATGAATAAAATGGCAAAGGTTGTTACTTTAAGATTGAAAGAAAGAGAATTAGGTTTTATAAAAGAACTATCTGAAAAAGAAAATGAGGATAAATCATATGCAGCTAGAAAACTTATAGATTATGGCTGGATTTATTTTATTTTAAAGAAATATAAAGAAGGAAAAATAAGTATAGGAAAGGCCTCAAAAGAATTAAATTTAACGATAACGGAGACAATAGAGCTTTTGGCTGATTTAGGCATAAACTCACCTATAAGCTATGAGGAATATTTAGAGGGCTATAAATACCTAAAAGGTGCGTTTTAATTTAATTGATAATTTTGAAGAATGAGCAAAACAAAAAAGACATTAAAGTATGCAATGCTTGTAAGATAGTGAAGAGAAAGGTTTAAATATAAGTGATGATAAATGATTACTGATATATGTAAAGTGATGATAAATGATTATTTCAAACAGTTCGCCATTAATACTCTTGGCAAAGATAAGCAAATTAAACATATTAGAAAAACTGTATAAAAAAATAAGCATCCCATATGAAGTTTATAATGAAGTCATAATCAAGGGTAAAAAAGAAAACTATAGTGATGCAGTATTAATTGAAAAGCACATAAATGAATTTATTTTTGTTAAAAGCCTAAATTCGGAGTACAAAAAAGAAACAGAAAAATTGAAGGATATTATAGGTTCTGGTGAATGTGAGGCAATAGCGTTGTGTATGCAAGAAAAAGCAAAGATGTTGCTCATGGACAATTTAGAACCGAGAAAAATTGCGCAAATTAAGGGCATAAAATGCAGAAGTACTCCAGGTATATTGCTTGAGGCTCTCGAAAATAGAATTATAACATTTGAAGAATATGAACTCGCAATTAAAGAACTTTCAAAATATGCTTGGCTATCAGGCGATATCGTTGCATATTTTTTAGAAAAGGGCTATAAAATTAAAACTAAAACAAAATAAAAATAGAAGGTGAGCTACAAATGAAATTAGACAGAATAAGTTTGACTGTTCCAAAGGAGTTATTAGAAAAATCAGAAAAAATAGCTAAAGAAAAACAAGAAGATAGATCTACTGTAATGAGAGAATTACTAGCATTAGGTCTTAAACAATATGCGTTAAAAGATGCTATAGAACAATATACTGAAGGTAAAGTTTCAATTGAGAAAGCAGCAGAATTTGCGGATGTGTCAATATGGAAATTTTTAGATGTGCTTAAAGAAAGAAAAATGCCAATAAGGTATGATTTAGAAGATATAAAAAAAGAAATTGAGGATATTGTTAGATAGCTACCATACATTTTTATGAAAATAGATTACTGGATAAAGATATTGCATTGGAGAAACTAAAGGCATTAGAGGAATATGGCAGATATAGTTATGATATAATAAAAGACGCAAAAAACAAAATTGAATGTAGATAAAATGACAAAAATCATAACTTTAAGATTGAAAGAAAGAGAATTGGATTTTATAAAAGAAGTATCTAAGAAAGAAAACGAGGATAAGTCATATGTAGCCAGAAAACTGATAGACTATGGCTGGATTTATTTTATTTTAAAGAACTATAAAGAAGGAAAAATGAGTATAGGAAATGCCTCAAAAGAATTAAATTTGACGATAACGGAGACAATAGAGCTTTTGGCTGATTTAGGTATAAAATCGCCTATAAGCTATGAGGAATATTTAGGGGGCTATAAATCCTTAAAAGATGTGTTTTAGTTTAATTAATGATGTCTGAAAGAATGAGCAAAACAAAAAAACCATTTTTAGGATATGCAATACTTTTAATTATTTTTATATCTGTAGTTATATCATTTTCAAATAATTCTTTAGCTGATGCTGACAGTGACCCTGGACCTGGAAATGACCCAGGAAGTTCTAGCGACACTGATGCTGATAATGTAAGAGGTAGTGACCGAGATACAACTTCCGGCTCAACTTTTTGCGGCAATCTAGATTGCGAGCCAGGTGAAAGATGTGGAACTTGCCCAACTGATTGTGTGTGTATTGCAGGTACGAGATGTGACCTTGGATTAAATTCATGTGTAGAATATTGCGGCAATTTAAAATGCAATCCGGAGAGAATATATCAAAAAACTGGCTTTGGTATTTGTTGCGATGGCACTGACAACAGGCTTAGTTACACAACTCCTCAAATTGGTATTTTTGTCATTCCAACTGGTGCTAATTGTTGTGAAGCTTGGATTCCGGGTGATAATGTTGACCATCCAGCAGATTGCACTATTACATGCGAGTCTTTGACAGGAGGAGAGAGTTGCGATGGTGCTGGCGGGACTATACTATGCCCAGGGGATTGCGGGCCTGCAGGTTATGGTGAACTATGCAACAAAAATGCATGTGGTATTGCTGGCGGCACTGTTCAATGCAATGGACAATGCAGTGGACCAACTCCACCAACAAATTATGGACTGCCATGTGGATGTGGAGGCACTACAACTTGTAGATTAAATGAGTGCACTAATCCATGCCCTCCTGCACCTAATACATGGCATCGAGAGGCAAGCATAACTGATGCAATAACTGGACAAGTTGTTAATGCAAGAGATGCAAATGGACAACTATACAGTTTGTCAACCAATAGTCTTGGAGCATCTCCATTAACTCTTCCAACACTTGGCAGTGGTGTTCCACCGGGAAGTTACAATTTTAATATTCGATTGTGTAATAATGAGAATAATCAATGTGGCAATTGGGTCCCGCAAAGTTTTAGTTTGGTGTGTCCTGCGGGCACAGTATGGGATCCTGTTAATAGAAGATGTGGTGGTGTTCCAGCAATACCTTGTTCAGATGGCACTCTCCCAAGCCAATGCTCTTTAAATAAGCCCCTTTACTGCGACGGCTCTACAACTCCGCCAAGTTTAGTACCGCGATGCAGTCAATGTAGTTGCCCTGCTGGGCAAACATGCCAAGTGGATGGCAGGTGTGCCATTCCTGGAGGTGCGGGGCCAGGACCGGGACCGGGGCCAGGACCGGGACCGGGGCCAGGACCGGGACCGGGGCCAGGACCAATTTGTGAGGCAACAGAAACCTCATGCATAGATAATGCTGATAATGATTGTGATGGAAGAACTGATTGCCAAGACTCAGATTGTGCAAGCTCGATTGCTGGATTTGTAAAGAATCAAGGCAATCAACCATTA
>JBBSVT010000086.1:0-30103 GCA_038046685.1 Nanobdellota archaeon | reverse complement strand
GAGAAGGTGAAAATTTTAGGTTGAAGAATGTTCAAATGGCGAAGTCAAGTTCTAACGGGATCCAAACTCTTCCGATTTTTTCTCTTACGGGCGTCCACACGCCACCATACAATAAATCTATTCTGGGATTTGCCACAATGTTAGTCGGAGGAAAATACGGCATCAGACCATCGTAATCTAAGGCCTTAATAATCATTTGGACTGCTCCCAAAGCTTGTGCCGCCGTCTTTGAGAGAAATCGCCCTGTTGTTGTCTCATTAGCTCGCAATGGACCAAATACTTTTGCCGAATAAAAAAGTGCATTATCATGAATCTTTCCATCTGCTAAATGTTGTAATGCTTCTAATATGCCGGATTCTCTAAATACTCCACTAATTCTATTTACTCGCTGGTCCTCATCAGTGGGCATGGTGTACCCATCATATTGAAAAAATTTTGTTTCCATTTTACCATACAATTATTAGCAGTATCAATAATGATGCAATCGATGAAACAATGCAATACTCGCACCATTTTTTCAGCACGAATGCCTGCACGGCAGTTAAGTACATTGAAAACGAAACTGAGCCTATGCTTGCACTCACTACAGAATAGTAAATGATATTGTCTTTAAAAAGATTTCGATTTAATAAAATAATAATTCCATAAAAAAATATCAGCAAATAATAAAGCATTCCGGGTATTGAATTTTCCATTCCAAAAGTTTTCCCATATTTGCTTTTGACAACCGAATCACAATCTTCTCCAATAAGGCAATACATATTCTTATCATATTTTTTTGAGCGGTAAATATAGAATGAAACTGCAAAACCTATCAAGGACAAGATTATTAAGTATACAGGGTCCATTTTCAATTTTGGTTTTTGATTAGATTTTGTTATTTTTATTGAACTTTCGTTAATGTTCAATCATTATTGGATTTTCCCAATTTTGAGCTTTTATAGACATTCGCCATGTATGGTCCTATTCTTACTACTTCTGCTTTAAAACCTCTTTTCTTCAACTCATCTTCAACCTGCTGCTTTTGAACATTTTGGTCGTAGCCTAGACAGATTACATCTGGTTTTATCTCATTGATTACATCAAAAATATTGCCTTGTTTTCCCAATACAGCATTATCAACAATCTTTAGCATTCTCACTGCTTCCAATCTCTCCCTTTCGTTATGCACGGGCTCTTTTCCTTTAAACGCTTTTGATGTTTCATCCCTTGCAACTACCACAATCAGTTTGTCTCCATGTTTTTTTGCTTCGGAAAGATAAAACAAATGCCCCGGATGTATTATGTCAAAAGTGCCTGTGCACATTATGGTTTTCATAAAGCATAGAAATAAAAGTATCTTTAAATAGATTATGAATCGAACTGAGTATTAAAGCCTTAACGTAGAGTACTTAGTTTATCACGATATTGACCTGCTTTGGAATCTAAGCCGTACATACTTGCTACATGCCCAAAAAATTCATAGTTTTTAATTGTTTCTGCGATTGGTAATGCAGCATTCTCCATATCCAACACAGCTGAATCCAACGCTGTTTCCAACACTCTTTGATTTGGATTATAATAACTAGTTCCTAACCAAGCTACCCAACCAAGATACGCTCTTGCTGCTTGCGGTGTCGTCTTCTTCATAACAATTTCTCCAAGCTCTATAGCCCTTGATTCAAATTTTGAAGTTCCCATTTAAGCACTCCCCACATAAATTCTCAAAATATTTTTTTAATTAAATATTCAATTTTAGATGTCATAATACAAATAATATTCCCACGGATGAGGCCTTAATCTCACAGGATCAACTTCTTTTGTTCTCTTATAATCTATCCATGTCTCAATCATGTCACTTGTAAATACATCACCTGCAAGCAAAAATTCATGCTCATTTTCAAGCACTTTTAACGATTCGGACAATGAAGAAGGAACACTTTTGATTCTTGCCCTGTCACTTCCACTCAAATGATAAACATCCTTATCAAGAGGTTCTCCTGGATCCATCTTTTTCTTGATTCCATCAATTCCTGCCACAAGCATTGCAGCAAAAGCGAGGTACACATTGCAGCTTGGATCAGGTGTCCTGAACTCGATTCTCTTGCTCTTATCGCTTGTAGAGTAAACTGGAATTCTTATCGCGGCGCTTCTGTTTCTCTTCGAATAAACAAGATTTACAGGGGCTTCGAATCCCGGCACGAGCCTTTTGTAAGAGTTCGTAGTTGGCGCAATTAATCCGCACAATGCAGGCGCATGCTCAAGCAGGCCCCCAATAAAATGCAGGGCTGTCTCGCTCACTAAGGCATAGCCATCTTTATCATAAAACAAATTTTTTCCTTGCTTCCACAGGCTCAAGTGTGTGTGCATTCCACTTCCGTTGTCATTAAACAATGGTTTTGGCATGAACGTTGCTGTCTTTCCATGCTTCAATGCAATATTCTTTATTATGTATTTGTACATCATGACTTGGTCAGCCATTCTAACTAAAGATGTGTAACCCATATCAATTTCGCATTGGCCTGCAGTCGCAACCTCATGATGATGGCATTCCACATTAATTCCCGACTTGAGCATTGTATCTGCAATCTCATTTCTTATGTTCTGGAGTGAGTCGCTCGGCGCAACAGGAAAATATCCCTCTTTGTATCTTGGCTTATATCCCAAATTTGCAGCATCGCTCCCGGTATTCCAGCTTCCCTCTTTTGAATCAATATAATAATATCCAAAGTTTTCCTTTTGGTCGTATCTTATGCTGTCAAAAATAAAGAATTCAAGCTCTGGGCCATAGTAAGCAACATCTGCAATTCCTGTTTGCTTAAGATATGCTTCAGCTTTCTGTGCAATATACCTTGGATCCCTGGAAAAGAATTTGTCATTCTCAGGCTCCTTAATATTTCCAATCAGGCTTATTGTTGAGTCGGAGAAAGGGTCTGTGAAGCCACTCTTTAAATCAGGAACAAAAAGCATGTCACTTTCATAAATCTCCTTAAATCCCCTTATGGAGCTTCCGTCAAATCCAAAGCCTCCCGAAATTGCACTTTCAGTCAGCTGGGAGATTGGCACGGTGAAGTGCTGCCACATCCCGGGCATGTCTGTGAATTTCAAATCTACAAACTTTACATTCTCCAAGTCTCTCCTGAAATTTCCGATAAATTCATTTTGCTGCCTTAAAGGCTCCTTTTTAATCAATTCCAGTAATTCTGCTGAGCTCATTTTCCACCTCCTTCAAATGTCATTGTTTGATGCGATTATTTTGGATTTGTTATTAATATTTATATTTTTCTTGCTTTAATTAAACAAATAATCATTAAAAATAGAAAATTTTAAATATTTGTTTAAAAATACATCAAAAACAGATGTAAAAATAAACAATCATAAAGATAAAAATGGGATTAGTAGAAAAAGACAAAAAAATCGTGAATATACTTGTTGAAAATTCAAGGCTCTCATTGAGGCAAATAGCAAAAAAAGCAATGGTGTCTGTTGCGACCGTTATGCACCATATTAAAAAACTTGAGCATGAAGGAATTATTAAGGGGTATACAACAAAGCTGGATTATGACAAAATAGGTTATGACATCGAAGTAATAATCAATATTAGAATATCAAAAGGAAAATTGTTCGAAGTAGAAAAGAAAATCGCAATGCATCCCAATGTTTTTGCAGTTTATGACGTAACTGGCGACTTCGATGCAGTTGTACTTGCAAGATTCCCGACGAGAAGGCAGATGGACAACTTTCTCAAAAAATTGCAGACTTATGAATTTCTTGAGAGAACCGAGACAAAGCTTGTTCTTAACACAATCAAAGAAGAGAATATTGGAGTGCAGTGACATGATTTTTGGTTTTCAATGTCCCGTCAATATCCCTTTGAGAGATAACAATAAACATTCTGTGCTGGATGAATCGATTAGAAGTCTTAAAAAAGCCCTTCCATCCTAAGTTTGCCCCTGGGGATGGTTACTTATTTAATCAAATCTAGAAACTGTATTGCAGTAATTATTTTGATTCCTCTGAATTCCTTAAGTTCCAATAAGTGATTATCTCCTGAAACTATGTAATCAGCCTTGCAAGAAATAGCGCATTCCAGTATTTTATCATCACCAGGATCATCTTTTACAGCATTCAGTTTAACAATTGGTTTTATAATATTCCCATATTCGGTAAGTATTTGTATATGTTCTTCAATTTTATCTTGTGGCAGGCCAAATTTTATTCTTAGCTTTTCTTCTAACTCATTCAAAATAGCGGAAGAAAGATAGAGTGAATAATTCTTTTTTAAACCTTGCTGAAGAATCTTATAGGGATTACCTCTCCAGAATATGGCGGAAATTAAGATATTTGTATCAAGTACAACTATCATTTAACTCCTCTAGCTTCATGAATCATCCTTTCAACATCTTTTTCTGACTTTATGCCTTTCTCTTTAGCAAACTTAACCCCAAAATCAACTAATTTTTCAAAATCCTCCAATGTGGGAGTCTTAATTTTCTTCAAAATCACCATATCCTTCTTTCCGTATACAGCAAATTTAGTACCCGGCTTTATATCTAGATCATCTCTTATATCTTGTGGAATTACAATTTGCCCTTTCACAGATGTTGTGGTTATTTCAATTTCACCCATAAATATCACCAGTAGGATTGTAAACTTTTCTTACTTATAAGCTTTTCGATTTTTACACTGTCACCGTCAAATTCTCAGAATCAGTTAAAGTTCCGTTTCGGGCAGTTGCGTTGGTGTTAAATACCCCAGTTGATGTGAAATTGTAATCTATGTAAACATAAGCATTTTTGTTTGGTTGCAAGACAGCAGTTGTTGTGCTGTTAACCACATTGCTGTTTTTTGTGTCAAAAACCCATGAAATATTAGTTAGATTTGTGTTGCGGGTATTATTTATCAAAAACTCAAATATTCTTTTTGTGTTGGACTCATTTAGAACTAATAAGTTGCGAAGGTCTATTCCTGCTGCTCCGGGTATGCTGACAAGCATAATTTCAGAATCTTGAGCAGCCCCATTTCTTGCCGAAGCATTGACTGTGAAGCCGCCACTTTGAGAGTAATTATAAGCCACAAATGCAAATGCTCTTTTGCTTGTCTGTAAGGATATTAAACTGTTAGCCAAGATATTCTCCAAGCCGGTGCTCAAGCTCCAGTTTGTACTATTTAGGCTTGCATTGCCGCTATTGTTGATGCTGAATTCAAATGTTTTTAAGGTTAAGTTATCATAGATTAATGAGAAGTTATGGACGTCAATAGCTACTTGAACTGTTTGGCTTGGTATGCTGACAAAGATTATTTCCGAGTCTTGGTTAGTTCCGTTTTTCGCTGTAGCATTAACTGTAAAGTCGCCGGTTTGTGTGTAGTTATAGTCTGCAAACACGAAAATACCCTTGCTTGGCTGCAGACTGATGAGATTACTAGCCAAAATCAAGTCTAAACTGGTATTTAAAGTCCAGTTTACGCTGCCAAGAATCGAATTTCCCGTATTATTGATCCTAAACTCAAATGTTTTGAGGGTTGAATTGTCGTATAATAATGATAGGTTATTAACATTAATATTCTGTATCGCGGCTAGAATCGTAGATGCAGTTACAAAAGAAAAATTGCTGCTAGCACAGTTGTTAGAGATGTCGCATGCTGTTGTGTTAAAGCAGTAACTTGTTGAGCTTGCAAGACTGCCTATTGCTTGTGCATGGCTTGTAACCAAAGTATTATTTTTATTTGTAAATACATTAGTAAAAGACGGGCATAACCCAAGAGTGTTTGTTTCATTTGCATTCTCATTGGTGCTCCATGTCATAACAACTGACTGATTTGTTGTAGTTGAGTTGATTAAGTTTGAAATTGTTGGTGGTGTTACGTCTGGCCCTCCACTCACATTCATAAACTCAATACTCACATTATTAACAATAGCAGAAACTCCATAAGCACTTTCATTAGAATAAGTTAAGTTATATTGGAAATACCTGCCAATTGAATTATTTAAAAATTGCTTTGAGTTATTAGTTGTTGAATTTAGAATTCGAATATAAGATTCACCAGAGCAAGCAGAATCATCACAAACTCTATAGCTTGCATTTAATTTATAAGCTCCTCTTTTATAAAGATTTAAAATTTCATCTGCCCTTAAGCTTCTGTTCCAGATTGAAAATTCATCTAATACACCTTTATACCAATAATCTACACCCCATAATATTGTTGCACTTGACCAATCATTAAAGAAGCAGATGTTCCTGCTGGAGTTCCACTTGTTGTTGTTGATGTTGCTACTTGAACCCCATCTACATAAATTTTTTTTACTCCATCAGAAGGATTAAAAGTAGCTACTAAATGATGCCAATTGTTATTATTAATCCCAACATTCCCCGTTACAAGATTGTTATTTGTATCCCCAGTAACCCATGTGTTAAATGAGAGGTCATTACCCGCATTATTTATAGCAAAATTCCATTCACCGTTTGTTGTGCCAGCATCCCTTTTACCTACTAACAATCTAAAAGATGTTGCAGTATGCTTAGCCCATAATTCAACACTAAATCCTGTTCCGCTTGATTGAACATCAATATCGCTTAAATTAACCCAGTCATTACTTCCATCAAATGTTCCAGCGCCACCGCCAAACTTATAATTTGTTTTGTTAATAGTTGCTCCATTTTTAGTAGTGCCATTATTCCTTACACTTGTTGCTCTCTCTGAATTAACATCAGGACTAAAATCTCTAACAATATCGGCACTACCGCCAGTTGCATTCTCTTTAAAAGCGCTTTCATTATTAAAGTGCATCAATAAAACCAAGCCAGAAGTGTTTATGTAAGGAGTTATATTGTTATTTCCATCACCTAAATTTTTGTCTCCTGCTCTGCCTATTTCTGCATTGTAAATTGCTTCTGTTTTAATTGTGAAATTGCTCTAATTTGCATTAGCATTATTGCTATCAAATACTTGTGAAGCAAAATGACCAGAATTATTATTGCTTGAAAGATTAGCACTCCCTCCAGTTCCTAAAACCCGAAAGCCCCTTAAAGTTCCAGCATTCCAGTTTGTATCTGTGTCGTCAATAAAGCTTGGGTCTAAATCAAAGATGTTGAAGAATTCAATTATCCAGTTCTTTCCCTGTTTGATGAAAGAATAGCTTATATCTCTTTCTGTTTTTATTGTTTTATTGACTAACCTATAATCATATTCAATGCAGTCTTCTCCAGAGCTTAAAACGCAGAAGCTTTCATTTATTTCTTGAATTGATGTGACAAATAAATTAATGTCTTTTCCGAAGATATCTGAAAAATCAAGAATTCTTTTAAGCTGTCTGGTTTCAGTCTGACCTATTTCGTTTTTAATTTGCTTAGTTTGTCCCGTAAGGTTTCTTTCGAGCATAAATGGATTCAAAGGATTACTTAAATACTCCTCAGAACTGTCAATTTTGTAGTAGAGCTTATTATTGAAAGTTTTACCTTGCGCAGTTAAATTTCGTGTTATTAAATTTTCATTGGTTTTGAATCCGAATTTATTAAACTCATTGAAGAATTGCTCATATGGAACTGGTATTATTTGTCCGTCCAGCTCAGCATAGAAACTGATACTAGTATTCTCGTCTTTAAAATTGAATGTAAGTTTGTCAGGTTTATATTTCTGGCTTGTTACAATTGTTGCAAGCAAACTGATTATTAATAGGGCTATAACTGCGATTTTATTTATTTTCATATAGATACACCTCGCGTTCGATTATAATCGTGATAAATTTGGGCGTAGAAAATCCTAGAAGAAAGAAAAATAGTTCTAACTAATCCCATCTTTATAATACTAACCACCCTCAAACGAGGGAATTAATATGAGAGTCTATTTAATGCTTCGTATTTTGCGTTTCTCAAAATATTCACACTGCTTTAAAATCCTGAACTGAAGTTTCTAATTCTGTATTAATTTATGGGGCTGCGAGGATTTTCATTGAGAAGCGGAAAGCTTCCGAATTTGAACCCCGATCGGACCCATTCTGACAACCCTGCTCTTGGACGGCTTGAGCGAAGCTGAATTTCTGGTCGGGCTTTTCCGCCTGCCGAAAAAGGTTGTCCCCAAGGGCCAATGTTAACCAAGTTGCACCACAGCCCCGACACAAGGTAGTTTGCAGGTTCTATTTAAAAATTTTCGGCACGGAAAGATTTTACAGTCAAATAGGACATCACAGCTATCAAAAGAAATCCTAAGGCAGTATCAAAACTTATCTCTGCAGTTGGATTAAACTTGATTAATTGTCCTGTAATTTTTGATAAATCACCTGATGCTTTTTTTTGTTCTGCTTTCCTTACATCGTTTCCACTAATATTGCTTACTTCAGCCTTTGGAGTTTCTCCGGAGGAGATTACACAACTTTCTGCTTCTGCAGGTTTCTTGCTGGTAAAAGTGCACTGGTTTGAATCTATGCATTTTCTCTTTCTAAGGCCATCGGTGCACATTGACCATTCCCCACATCTCCAATCTGGAGTACAAACTACTCTACTGCCTCCGCCTCCTCCTCCGGGGCTTCCAGAGCTGCCTGTTGATGATCCTGACGGGCTTTCTTCCGATTTTGGTTTTGAATAGGAAAACTGCACCATAGCAGAATGCTTCAGACCTTGAATTTTATATTTGTTTGATGTTGAGTTATAAGTGCATATATAAGAATTTTGAAGTGTCCCGTCGCACTCTATTCTGAATTCATCGCTTGAGATGCAATCATTGCTTATTTGGGATATTAAAAGGACTTCATTATCTTTTACGCAAACTCCGTTTAGGGTTTCATTTATCCGGTCAACATATAATGTTTTGGTGGTCCCTTCCGGCATCTTAAGCCCATTGAAAAGCAAAAAACCAGTTGAGTTAGCTGCTTGCTTGTCAATTATTAGATTTGAAAGATTTAACCTGTAGATTGAAAAATTAAAATCAAATTCAGCTATTGTTAGGTTGTCATCAAGAATCTTGATATTAACACTTTCATTTAATAATACCGATAGATTATTGGAACTGCCTAAAAATACTCTAAGATTGAGTGTTGACGTAATTATTGATGACTCATCACCTATTAACCTATCGACGCTGTCATTTATTCCATCATTGTCTATATCCTTTTCAGGAGTATCAAGAATAACAATTTTAAATTCTGTCGAATCATTAAGGTAGCCATCCGATGCAGTAGCCTCCAACGCATAGTGTCCGCTATCGGCAGTTGTTGTGCTCCATAGAAACACATTGGAATTATTTGTGAATCTGGATGAATTTATAAAATAAGAGAGCTTATCATCGTTAGTGTCAAAAGCGGACAGATTTATGAAAATTATGCTGCTTTCGTTCACTGTGATATTCCCAACAGGCGCCAATACCGGCTTTTTATTTAATTTTATTATAATCCTTTTCGCATTGTTGTCCTCATCGAGCTCTTCGACAAAATTCTGCAAGTCAATGACGGAGCTTAATTCAATATCCGAGACATCTGTGAAATTAATTTCTTCAGTGAATTGGGAATTTGCATTGAGAATATTTGACTTACTGTGCCTAAAAAGGGTTTTATTGTCAAATATCTCCCTGAATACATTGAATGCGTGCTTGCCGCCTCTATTCCCAAAAGTAAAATTTACTGTGAGATTGCTTATTCCGTAGTGATAGTCTCCAGAAACTGAGATATTTGCATTCAGGTCCGGCAAGTCTGGAATATCAAAATCATTGTAATTGTAATTTCTTGTAGTGTACGCATTATTTATTTCGTCTATCAACAAGCCGTTTTCGAAAAGTTTAGCATTTCCTATTACAAATGGCCCGCTTAACCTTTTCCTATAAATCCTTGAGCCATTTACGTCCATCGGAATTGTGTTAGTTCCAGCAGCAAGAAAAGATGTAAATTTCTTTATTTCTATTAAATTGCCAAACAGGTCATACAAAGCCAATTGAAATGTGTATTGGCTGTCGCTATTTGCGTGCACAGCCATATTTATCTCAAGAAAATCAAATTTTTTATCGCTATTTATGTCTATTCCTCCATCGCTGAATTCTCTGATGTATGATGTTGCTGCAAAATCCTTGAAATCGTAATATGCTGTCGCTGAATTTATTTTGAATATTTTATTGCCGATCTTCAAAGTACTAATATTGAAATTTCCTGCGACATGCGATTTTTTTATTGTTTCGTTGTCAAAGCTGAACAGCAAGTGCTGCAATGAATTTGATATCAGCTTTGGCTCTTTAGCAAAAATCACAGAGTTGTTATAAGTCAAGAAAATCTGCGTGTCAAATACACCACTAACGGAAGAATTCAGCGTGACATTAATTTTTAAGGCTTTTCCATCTTTAAAGGCCTTTGCGTCCAATATCTTAAATCCTTCTTCATAATTGCGGTACTCTTGGGACAGGATTTTGTCTTTCCTGTACTTTAGGGAATAAGTTGAATTGTAAATTTTTATGGAATAATTAAATTGTTTTTGGCTCAACAGCGAGGTGCTGAATGAAAGATTGAGTTTATTCTCCCCAGAGCCCAATTCTTTCATTGTTTCATTGGTTAAAATTCCGCTATTGTCAAACAAATTGACAACGAAAATGAAATTATCTGCAGTATTTCTTGTTGCTAATTCAATGATTAATGTATCATTAATCCCATTATCGTCCTTATCAACCATATAATCCAAATGGCTGGTCAAGTTCATCTGTGAAGTTTCAGTTGAAAATTTATGCCTTTTCAAAAACTCTGTGAAGGATATAGAATATGCCAATGGGAACAACAGGATTACTATGACAAATACGAACATTTTTTTGGCCATTGTCAGATAAAAAACTAAAAATTATAAAAACTTTTCCTTGAACAGCGACAATTTTATATAGGGCAAAAGCCTACCCTGCCTTATGCCGGAAAAAATACAATTTTTTCCATTAGATGCAACTTACAAAGTAGCTGATGGCAAAGCCGTTATAAATCTGTACGGGAAGACTTTGGACGGCGTTCAAGTCTGTATTCTCGATGATAATTTCAGCCCCTATTTCTACGTCATTCCAAAAGACGGGATAAACATTAGCGAAAAACTCGAAAAAATCAGAATAGAAAACGAGACTGGAATTTGCTATGTGAGCAAAACAGAAAGTGTAATCAAAAGGTTGCTAGGCAAAGAAGTCTTTTCGATAAAAACATACGTAAACATGCCAAGCAGCGTCCCAGTCATTAAGGATGTGATTACAGAATGGGATTCTGTGGGTGCAGTTTATGAATTTGACATTCCTTTCGTAAGAAGATATCTAATGGACAAAAATATAATTCCATTAGTTTTGCATGAGGCATATGGCGAATTTATAAATCAAAGGTCAAAGGTTGCTGTTTTCAAAGCAGACAGCATATCCCAAATCAGCACCGATACATTGCATAACCCTAGAATTCTGGCGTTCGACATCGAGACTTACAGCCCATTTGACTCTTCCATCGATGCGGAAAAAAATCCAATTATTATGCTGTCATTCTACGGAGAAAATTTTAAAAAAATCCTAGTTTGGAAGAAGTTTGAAACGAACAAAGACTATATCGAATTTGTTGCTGACGAAGCCGCGCTGATTGGAAGATTTAAGGAGATACTTGATGACCTCAAACCCGATATTCTAACTGGATATTTCTCCGACGGATTCGATTTGCCTTACATAAAAACAAGGGCTGAGGTACACAAAATTAAGCTTGATATCGGCTGGGATTACTCTGAAATAAGGGTGAAACATGCAAGGGAAACAACTGTGGCCATTAGCGGAATCACCCATCTTGATATTTTCAAGTTTATAAAAAAAACAATTGGAGGGACGCTGCATACATATTCATATGATTTAAATGCCGTTGCCTCTGAATTGCTTAATGAAAAAAAGCATGAGGTGTCATTGGCAGAATTGTCTGACATATGGGACAACAACACTGAGAATCTTGAAAAATTTTGCGAATACAACTTAAATGACTCAACCCTTACATACAATTTAGCAGCAAAAATGATGCCCACTATTACAGAAATGGTTAAGATAATTGGGATACCTATGTATGATGTAAACCGAATGGGATTTTCCCAGCTTGTTGAATGGTACATAATGAAGCAAACCTCCCAGTTCAATGAAATTGCCCCAAACAAGCCCAGTAATGACGAGATACAGCGAAGACGTCTTAATACATACCAAGGGGCTTTTGTCTATGAGCCAAAGCCAGGGCTCTACAAGGACATTGTCGTTTTCGACTTCAGAAGTCTTTACCCGACGATTATAAGCTCACATAACGTCGGGCTTGACACAATAAATTGCCCGTGCTGCAAGGACATCTCCAAGGTTATAGGTGTTGAGCAAGATAAGTATTGGTTTTGCACAAGGCAGAAAGGTTTTATTCCTGTATTAATCGAAGATTTAATTTCCAGAAGGATACGCATAAAAGAAATTATAAAGGATGCGCTTGAGGACAAGTACATTTTTCTGGATGCACGGCAAAACAGCCTAAAATTATTGGCAAATTCATTTTATGGCTACCTTGGCTTTTTTGGGGCCCGATGGTATTCCATAGAATGCGCAAGGAGCGTAACAGCTTGGGGCAGATTTTACATCCACAAGGTAATTGACAAAGCCCAAAAAGACGGGTTTTTCGTTCTGTACAGCGATACCGACAGTGTTTTCCTGACGCTTGATGGAAAGCCAAAAAATGAAACCGAGAGCTTTGCAAAATCAATTAATTCTGAATTGCCGGGGCTTATGGAGCTTGAGTTTGAAGGCTTTTATCCAAACGGCATATTCGTTTCCGCTAAAATTGGCCCATTTGGCGCTAAGAAAAAGTATGCCCTATTGTCGGAATATGGCACCTTGAAGATTAAGGGCTTCGAAACAGTCAGGCGAAATTGGTCATTCATTGCAAAAGATGTGCAGGAAAGAGTCTTGGACATGATTTTAAGGGAGAACAATACAAAAAAAGCCCTGAACTATGTAAAAAATACAATTGATGAATTAAGGAGCAAAAAAATACCGAAAGAGAAAGTAATAATCCATACCCAGCTGCAAAAGGATATTTTGGATTATGCTGCCAAAGGGCCTCATGTTGCAGTAGCGCAAAGATTAAAGAACAAAGGCAAAAGCATTGGTCCGGGAACAATTATAAAGTATATTGTAACCCAAGGAAGCGACAAAATAAGGAATCGCTCAAAGTTTCCAGATGAAGTCAAAGAAGGGGAATATGATGCTGATTATTACATAAACAACCAGTTAATTCCGGGAGTTGAGAGGATTTTTAATGTCTTGGGCTACAAAAAAGAGGATTTGCTTGAGATAAAAGAGCAGACTAAGCTGGAAGGGTATTTTTAAGTTGTTATCATTAAATAGTTATCAAATCAAATGATTTAAATAGAAGTACTATGATATTTGGTGAGAAATGACAGAGATTTATGAAGCAACTGGAAATCAAGATCGTTTTTCGCATTTTGACCCATGGGGTAAATTAGGACCAGTTGATATATCCTACTATACGGCTATCTTACGACAGGCCACTAGATTTACAAAACCTAATGCAACTCCTAATCTCGAAGCTACAACTGAAGCATTGGCACGTAGGCCTACGGTCGCTTTGGTGCCTGTCTCAGGGAAAGGAGAACCTGCTGAAATCGAGATTATTCTTCAATATCTTAATCGAATAAAATCAAAATAATTTCTTGAGTTTTGTCTTAAATCTTTTCTTAATGCCTAGTATTGGTTAATCTTGGGGTGGTAAGTTTCGGGTGGTAACCGAAGGGTGTTATACAAAAAAAGAAAATATCACATTTTATGGACTTCAGGTCTTTTTCTGGGTATTGTGATAAGTTTTTGAATTTTAGAGTTTTCACTCCTTACTATTAACCTATCACTCCCATTAGCTATGCTATCCAAGACGCTGTACAAATAAACAGCATCTCTAATAACATCTGCTTTAGAGCTTGTTCCTGTTTTTTCCTGCAATCTTTCGATTGTTTCCATTGCATCTCCTCGAAATAAGATTTGCAAGGGCTTGGTTTCCATAGTCCTCCCCTCCATTCAGTTTTTTAATGAAATGTCTTGCACTTTGATGGCGGAATTTTTGAAAGTGGTTATTTCCGCAAATTCTGTCACATCTGGGGGATAATTTGTGACATCTATCCTTCCTCGTATTAAACTCTCAATCACCCATGTTTCAACGGGTTCAAACTCTGTTTCGTGTTGCATATTTTTCCTTTTGCATTTTTCTCACCTTTATTATATACTCTTTGTTATGTTATCAATTAGTATATTATACTACTATTTAAACCTTTCTTTTTAATATTATATCAATAATATAATATCAAAAATATTATAACAAAAGGTTTATATATAAGCGAATCTTTTTATACAAGTTATGAAACAAAACCATTCAGAGATGAAAAAAGAGGAAGCTGGGTTTAAAGTTCTTATTGCTGGAAACAGATGTTATAGGTGTAATTACGAATGGCGAGCTTGGAATATGGAAGAAAGACCAGCAGTTTGCCCGAATTGTAAATCTCCTTATTGGTGGAAACCCAAAGAGAAAGGAATTAAGGTAAAGAAAAATGGCAAGTGAAGAATTATTACAAATTCAATTAGAAGAAGTTAAAAAAATGGAAACTAATGGAGATAAGAAATTGAGGGGGGGGTACTATACGCCTAACGAGATAGCTCGTTTTATCACAAAATGGGTCATAACAAAAGAATCAAATAATATTCTTGAGCCGAGTTGTGGGGATGGGCAATTTATCGAATCTGCCATAGAAATATTATCCTCTCTTGGCATAAATAAACGTACTATTCCAAATAAAATAATAGGAGTAGAATTGAACGCAATTGAAGCAAAGAAATCTTCAGAAAGGTTCACAAAATATCTCCTTGATGGAGAAGAGAGCATAATCGAGGGAGATTTTTTTGCTAACTGCCATAAATGGTTAGATAATCAAAAAGAATTTGATAGCATCATTGGAAATCCTCCTTTCATTCGTTATCAAGACTTCCCAGAAAAATTTAAAACTTCTGCTCTTGATTTGATGAAAAGAGCTAATCTAAAACCAAATAAGTTAATGAATACATGGATACCTTTTGTGGTTGGTTCAACACTGCTATTGCGTAGCGGTGGAAGAATAGGATTTGTGTTACCTGCCGAGTTGTTTCAAGTAAATTATGCTTCAGAAATTAGAAAGTTTTTAAGTGATTCTTACAGCAAGGTTATAATTATCACATTCAGAAAACTTGTATTTGCCAATATCCAACAAGAAGTAGTGTTATTTCTTGGAGAGAAAAATGGAAGAAAGAGTCACGGAATAAATATTATTGAAATGGAAAGCACGGAGAGCTTGAAAGACACAGATTTGAATAAAAAAAATATAGATGAAACACTAAAGGTTCTTGATAGTTCAACTGAGAAATGGACACAATACTTTTTATCAGAGAAAGAAGTCAAATTATTAAGGAAACTAAAAATTAACTCTGAAATAGGTTTGACTGGTTCTTATATGAGTGTTGATGTAGGCATTGTTACTGGACAAAATAATTATTTTGTGCTCAATAAAGACCGATTGAAAGAGCATGGATTAGAAAATCAATCACAAAAGATATTTTCTAAATCAATTCAGTTAAAAGGTATTGTAGCAACAAACGAAGATTTCAAACAATCTGCACAAAGAATAAACTCAAATTACTTGGTGAACATACCAGACACAGAATATAAACACCTTCCAAAATATCTTCAAAAATATATAGACATAGGAGAAAAAGAAGAAGTCCACAAAGGGTATAAGTGCAGAATAAGAAAGAACTGGTGGGTTATTCCATCACTATGGAAACCTGACGCATTTATGCTAAGACAAGTTCATAATTATCCCAAAATTATTTTAAATAGCTGTCAAGCAACAAATACAGATACAATACACAGAATTAAATTTATGGATGGAGTAAATGGAGAAATTATTGCTTCTGCTTTCTTAAATTCACTTACTCTTGCATTTTCAGAGGTTACTGGTAGAAGTTATGGTGGTGGTGTATTAACTTTTGAGCCAACAGAGGCAGAGAATTTACCTTTGCCATTGGAAGGTGCAGAACATTTGAATTTTCAGAAAATTGATGCACTTATTCGTAAAGGTGAGATTGAAAAAGTCCTTGACATAACAGACAAAATTCTTCTCAAAGATGGGCTAAATTTATCCGATAGTGAAATTAAATCATTAAGAACCATCTGGAAGAAACTAAGAGATAGGCGTTTGTATAGAAAACGCAATTACGACCTATCATGAGGTGGCAATCCCTTATAACGTTCTAAATAAATTGGATAAATCTCAGGTAATTTCTCAATACGTAAATTAGAAGATGCTGGTGGAACTGCTGTATCAATTATGCCAAGTTCAGCGTCCCAGACTACAAAGGAGATTGCCTCAGCTAAATGTGCTTGGTCTAAAACGCTTTTTCTGGTAGCCATACGTTCTAAAGTCCTTATAATGTCAAATTCCTGAGACGCTTGAAGTGCTTGTTTTGGAACAATTACTAAAAAAATAACAATCGCATAAGGAAACCTTGTGTGAATTGTAGTTGCCTCTGTTGCTAAATCATTAATCATATTTTGCCAATTCTTTTTTATGCTTTTCTTATCATTAAGAGTTTTACTATCATAAGCGATTCTCAAGCCATCTGGTCGATATGCTAAATCATAATTTTGTGGGCGAACACCACCAATAACTTTAGTATCTCCCAACTCTATACAATTAGGTTCAGGTGGCAACAAAGAATCTTTTACAGATGCTTTGATAGGGATACTACCAAGCATTTGACTAAGTGCATTAGCAATTGCAGGGTCAATGACTTCTTTCACAAAATCCATTCCCTGTTTCTTATTAAAACAATTGTTGGGTCTTCCAGTAGAACTTAACCAAATTCTACCCCAATTAGCAAGAAATGTAGGATTAAATTGAACTTGAGGCATATTTTGTAATATGCTTGACACTCTGGGAGGTCTAATAGTTCTTCTAATCATATATGAAAATAATTAGAGAAATAATATATAAAACTTTCCTAACATCCGACACTTAACGCCCTATATTTAACACCCTATCTTTGAACAATACCTTAATGCCTATAACTAAAAATTTAAATAATCCCCAAGAATTCATCTCTTAAAATGATTCCGAATTACGAGCCGACAAAACAAGAACCAGAAATCCTTCAATTCTGGAAAAGGAAGGATATTTACGCTAAAGCCAAAGAGAAAAATAAGGGCAAAAAAAAATTCTATTTCTTAGATGGTCCGCCTTATACATCCGGCAAGGTTCATTTAGGCACTGCGTGGAATAAGATTCTCAAGGATTGTGTGCTGAGGTACAAGCGAATGAAAGGATTTGATGTTTGGGACAGGGCAGGCTATGATATGCACGGAATGCCGACAGAGCAGGCAGTTGAAAAGGCTCTTGGGCTGAAGCATAAGGATGAAATTCCTATGTATGGAATAGCCAATTTTGTAAATGAGTGCAGAGAGTTTGCGATAACAAACATGATTTCCATGAATGAGGATTTTAAAAGGATAGGCACATGGATGGACTTTGATAATGCTTACCAATCAATCAAAAACACATTTATGGAGGGGGAATGGTGGCTCATAAAAAAGGCGTATGAAAATGGCAGGCTTTACGAGGGAGAGAAAACAATGCACTGGTGCGCTTCCTGCGCCACAGCGTTGGCAAAGCATGAGCTGGAATACGAGAGCGTAAGTGATGATTCTATTTTTGTGAAATTCCCGTTAAAAAATAAGCCAAATGAGTTTTTGATTATATGGACTACAACTCCATGGACAATTCCGTTTAACCTGGGGGTGATGGTTAATTCAAGCCTTGATTATGCGAAGGTAAAGGTTGACAACGAAGTCTGGATTGTTGCCAAGGAATTGGCATCAAGCTTAATAAGTGAAAAAGTGGGAAAGCAGTATACGATCCTCGAGGAATTTAAAGGCGACAAGCTTCTGGGAATGGAGTACTCACAGCCATTTGAAAATGAACTGCCTCAATTAAATGAGTTCAGGAAAAAGCATCCAAAAGCCCACACATGTGTTTTGAGCGAAGAATATGTGGATTTAAGCCAGGGCACCGGGCTCGTCCATATGGCGCCGGGATGCGGTCCTGAGGACTATGAAGTTGGCCATCGAAATGGGATTCCGCCATTCAATACATTAACTGAAAGTGGGGTTTTTGATGAAACAAGCGGCATATTCAAGGGTTTGACTGCGAAAAGAGACGATAAAAAAATAACAGAGGAAATAAGAAAGAAAGGCTTGCTGGCTGCAGAATCAAAAATCCAGCACGACTATGCGAACTGCTGGCGCTGCAAAAATCCAGTAATCTACAGAACCACAACGCAATGGTTCTTCAAGATTGAAGACTTAAAAGACAGAATGAGAGAGCTGAACAAAAGCATTAAATGGATTCCTGATTTTGCAGGCTCAAGAAATTTTGACAATTGGCTGGCTAATTTGAGGGACAACGGAATAACAAGGCAAAGGTATTGGGGCACTCCCCTTCCTATATGGAAATGCGGGCAGTGCAGTGACCTCAGTGTAGTTGGCTCGATTGACGAGCTTAAGAAGCTTGCCGGAAGAATTCCCGATGATTTGCATAAGCCATGGATTGATGAAGTAAAAATAATATGCAAGTGCGGCGCAATGAAAGGAAGAATTCCCGATATTCTAGATGTATGGATTGATGCCGGCTCTGCATCGTGGAACTGCCTTGATTATCCGCATAGAACTGATATTTTTGACAGCTTGTATCCTGCTGATTTTATTTTGGAGGGCATCGATCAAATCAGGGGATGGTTCAATCTCCTGTTTGTTGCTTCAATGATTGCGATGAATAATGGGTCGTTTAGGGCAGTGTACATGCATGGTTTTATCAATGATTCACAGGGCAGAAAGATGAGCAAATCACTTGGCAATTATATTCTGCCTCATGAAGTGATAATGGAATATGGAGCTGACACATTAAGGTATTACATGATAGGCGGGACAGCCCCTGGAGTGGATATTAACTACAACTTTGATGATATGAAGGTCAAGCACAAGAATTTGACAGTGCTTTGGAATTTGCACTTGTATTTGATTGAAATGGCTAAAAATCTCAAAACCAATCCGCAAGAGCTGGATTTGAAAAAATTTGAGCTTGACATTGATGAGCGCTATATATTCTCTAAACTTAATTCCTCTATAAGTAAAGTAACCGACTTATTTGATGAATACAGGCTGAATGAGATTCCCTGGCATATAGAAGAATTATTTTTGGCGCTGAGCAGAACTTATATACAATTAACTAGAGACAAAGTATCAATGGGCACTGAGGGTGATAAAAAAGTTGTGCTATATGCGGTGTTTTATGTATTGACGGAATCTCTAAAATTATTTTCGCCAATCGCGCCTTTTATAGCAGAAACCATGTATCAAAATTTACGGCATGAGTTTAATATGAAAGAAGAAAGCATTCACTTGTTTGGTTGGCCGCTGCATGATGAAGAATTAATAGACAAGGAGCTGGAAGCAGAAATGCAAACTGCAAGCGAAGTTGTGCAGAGCGCCCTTGCCTTAAGGGAAAAAGTCCAGCTCGGCGTGAGATGGCCGCTGAAAGAGATTGTCATAGCTGTTAAAGATGAAAAAATAAAGGATTCCCTTGAAAAAATACAGAGTGTATTAAAAAAACAGCTGAATGTGAAAGAAGTCAATGTAGTTAAGTCAATGCCAAATGTCAAAGTGAAAATAAAAGCAGATTACTCAAAAATAGGGCCTGACTTTGGAGAGAAATCGCCCAAGGTAATTGCTCAGCTCACAATTGACAGCCCTGAAACTGTGCTGAAACACGTCCAGGAAGAGGGAAAGTACTCTTTTAACGTTGATGGCGAGGTAATAAATGTTGTGAAAGAGCATTTAATTGTTACAAGGGAGGTGCCTCTGCCTTATGCAGAAGGAGCTTTCAGGCACGGATTTATTTACTTGAATAAGGAAAGGACTGATGAGCTTGAAGCCGAAGGTTTTGCGCGGGAAATAATGAGAAGAGTGCAATCCTTGAGGAAAAAGGCTGGCTTACAGAAATCTGACAACATCTCCTTATTTATTAAAACTGACGAAGAATTAAAGGACATGCTTAAAGAGTGGACCTTGGCAATAAAGGGGAAAGTGGGCGCCTCACAATTCAGGGTTTCGGAGCTTGAGCCAAGTAAGAAGCATGAGTTTGCAAGCAAAGAAAAGGTCAAAGGAAAAGACTTTGAGATATTCTTGGACAAGATATAAAAATAAAGTTCCAATGCCCATTCCACATCACCAGTTGACGTGAGTAATGAAATTCTCGAGATCATTTTGGAAAGATTTGAAAAAGGACAAATTAAATACAGAAAAATATATATACACCAAAATTCACATCTATTTCGGGTGATAAGATGGCAGAAGCAAATCTTCTTGTAACACATGATCCTTCTTATGCCGGAAGCGCTAAAGAAGAAGTTGAAAAAGCATTTAAGGCGATAAAACAAAAAACAAGGTTTCTAAAATCAGATTGTGAAGGAATTTTTAATCTAAGAGTTGGAAACCCAAAGAAAGTGGTTAAATGCTTGAGCAAATTTAAAAACAAAACTGAAATGTTTAAGCATACCTTCCATTGGATTCCAATTCAGAAATGGATTACAACAAAGATTGAACCTATGCAGAAGGAGATTAAAAAACTGCAGAGAGGAATCAAAAAAACAGAAGCATGGAAAATTGATTTGCACAAAAGGCATTTTGACATGCCCTCCTCTGAATTAATAATCAAATTAACAGAGGTTGTTGACAAACCCAAGGTTGACTTGGACAACCCCAAGAAGATATTGGAAGTTCAGATAATGGGCAAAAAAACTGGATTGGCTTTATTGGACAAGGGGGATATGCTAACAGTTGTGCATAAATAAATTTTAATATAATATGTTTAATAATGGCGAAACATAAAACAATTTCTAAAGATACTCCTTTGACAGAAATTACTTTAAGGAGGTATGAAAAGCCAACAAACATAAGCGGCAGGGAGCTTGTAAGAAAGCTTTGCCTCTCGATTGGCTTGCTGCAGCCAGGCGATTCCAGGGACGTTATTGTTGATGTTCTACATGTTTTCATAATGGCTAAACTGGAACAGAAAAGCTTGATGAGCCATGAAATATGCAGCCTTGTAATTGATATAAGGAAAAAACACAATCTTCCAATGCTGGGAATTGCGCATTCCAATATAAGAAGGCAAATAAAAAGACTGAAGGATATTCTGCTGATTGAAAAACGCCTCAATGCTTACAGGATCACAGAGTTCTCGGGTTTAAGCGAAATTTTTGAAGAAAAAATCGAAAAAATTCTGGTGCCAAGCATTTATGCGCGAGTTAAGGAATATCTGAATAAAATTGACTCTATGTAAATATTTATATATAAGTGGATTTGAACGCATTTTGAGCAAAAATGGAAGATTGCATATTCTGTAAGATTGCAAATGGCAGCTTGCCTGCAGCCAAGATTTATGAAGATGATAAGGTGCTAATTTTTCTTGATATAATGCCGGCCAATAAAGGACACTGCCTTGTGGTTCCAAAGAAGCATGCAGAAACTCTTATAGAAATGGAAGAGAGCGATTTAGTTGCAGCGGTAAAAGCTGCAAAAAGGGCTGCGAGAGCATTGTCTTTGAGTTTTGGAAATGCAAGCTTCAATATTGTGATGAATAACGGCAAGGAGGCAGGCCAAATCGTAAACCACGCACATATCCATGTTATCCCGCGATATCAGAAAGACAGACTAAGGATTAAATGGAGTCATTTAAAGTATGATGATAATGAAATAAGCGATTATGCTGAAAAGATAAGGAAGTTTATATGATCGATAATTTCGTCACTAGCTATTAGCATCGGTAACTGCTTTGATACAATTATTTTTTATAAAATCACTTGGAGCTTGTTCGCAGATGTTATTATCCAAACCATCAAAATTAAGCGATTGATAGCATACAAACATGGACATTTTGCCTTGAATCTTATTGCAGACCGAGATATTATCAACCTTAATGGCAATGCTACTATAACAAGCATCCTTGTTATTTAAATCTAACATCTTGTCGCAATAGCCAATGTCCTTTAGATTTGAAACAGCTGAAATCTCACAGCTTTCCACTTTGGTTGGATTCATAATATTTCCGCAAATAACTGCATCTTTAGAATCCGTAGCTATTGAATAGATGCACTGGTCCGACCAAAGCTCATTATTAATCATTTTGCAAACTGATACATTCTTGCTTGACCTGCCTATTCCTATATAACATGCGCTTTTTTCCTGCTGGTTTAACGATTCGCATTTGGAAAAATTACTTTCACTGATTGCAATTTCTCTTTTGCACCATTCCTTAGTATTCGAATCTGTTATGTACCCGCAAATTGAAACATTTAGGTAATCCCTAGCAGCATTCATAAAACATATATTCCTTTCTTTGCTATCAGTTATATTTTTGCAGGCTGATGGATTTTGATTTATGTGTATTATTATTGAATTATTCTTATAATATGGCACTATAGATTTTCGTTTATCAATTATGTTACCAGTTGGAGTGACATCTTCATCTTTTACAATATTTGTTTCCATATCCTTAAACTCAAAAATTATAGATGGTAATTCTTGATTATCATCTTCCTCCTTCAGTTCCACTCTTAACGGTAAACCATTCTCTTTGTCAATCCATACCGTGCCGTACACACCCTTGAATTTTACAGCAAGTCTTGAGTGTACCAATTCCTCACCAATTATTGTCTCAAAGCCAGTTAATTGTGTCCAAAGTGACGGGATATTTGGAATGAGGTGTTCAGGGTAATTTACATAAGCCTTGTCGCTCAAATTGCATCTTGAGCTTTCGCATGAAACAATGTATGTTTGGGCTTTAAAATCTATGTAAACAGCGTCGTAAGTGTCTGCGTCTATGCTTGAAAGATTAAGCTGAGAGGATTTTATTTTGATTTTATTATCTTTAACCCAGTATTCTTGAGGTTCGTTGCTTGTCAATGAGGTGTATACATTATAATGCATGTTCTTTATATTTTCAGATTTTTTGAGTAGCTCACGCAGCGGCTTAATATTGGCATCATTTTCTTTTAAGGTTTGTTCAATATCCTTGAAGAAATCAGAGCCGGTATATGCTATTTCATTTCTTGGACTATTATCTATTTGATTATTCTGATTTGTAGATTCTGGGATATTTCCTTGATTATTACATGAAATCAGATACAAAAGTACGATTACTGCTACTAATAAGCGCGATAGTTTCATTAGTCCTAACAAAAGTTATAGGGTTTATAAATATTTGTAAATTTTTGCGTTGACGATGGTTATTCTTCTTTCCAAATAATTTGCAGTTTAAACAATCTTAAAAAGCAATCTTTTTAAAACATTATCTTTTTCTTTTGCCTTATTGCCGAGGTAACTCAGCCTGGGGCTTGTGAATAGCAAGCGGGCAATTAGAGTGATGCTCTCATAAGGCATAAGCCGCGAGTTCAAATTGCTGCAAGCTGCCAACGCTGCGCATTGCAAATCTCGCCCTCGGCATTTTTCTTAAATCGTTTTTATTTAACATCATGAAGTTAAATTTCAATCCGTCGCTTCGCGACACTATTTACTGCTCGGCGAAAATTGCATCTGCCACTAATTTCCGCTTCGAAATTATTTATTAAACAATGAAGAAATAGGCGAGGCTTGAGCTTAATGTTAGGAAGCGAAAGCCGAGCACTAAATTTTGCCGAAGGCGGATTGAAATCCTTAAAATTTATTATGCAAAATGTGCTTCAAGATACTAAAGTGTTATCTAAAACGCAAGATTTAATAAAGTAAGCAAACACCATCATTTTGGTGGTAATTATGGAAATGAATTTGCGTAACCTTAAATTAAAAATCAGCGACAAAGCTCCAGATTTTGACCTGCCAGGAGTTGACGGCAAGGCATACACCTTAAACTCCTTCAGAGGGAAAAAAATTCTTGCATTTATATTCATGTGCAACCATTGCCCTTATGTGCAAGCATACATTGAAAGAATGAAATCAATCCAAGCTGACTTTGGAATCAAAGGTGTGCAGGTGGTTGGCGTCAACTCTAACGATGAAATCAATTATCCTGATGACAGCTTTGACAAGATGGTGGAGATGAGCAATGCAAAAAAGTTGAATTTTCCGTACTTGAGAGATGAGGATCAAAGAGTAGCTAATGCCTACGGCGCACAGTGCACTCCAGAATGCTTCATTTTTGACGGCGAAAGAAAGCTTAGATACCATGGCAGGATTGATGATAATTACAAGGATGAAAATGCCGTAAACACTTATGATTTAAGGAATGCAATAAATGCGTTGCTTCACAATCAGAAAGTACCGATTGAACTAACTCCCGCGATTGGATGTTCTGTAAAGTGGAGATAATAAACAATATACTACTGATCAGGGATTGCAGGCTCATCGAACAGTTTGTAATATGCTATTGTCGCTGGGGAACTCAGGATAAAAGCGAATATTAACTCTTCTATTGGAACGGATATAAAAAACAAATTAATCCAGCCAATAAAATTGGCGCCTGGATAAGAATAATGGCCTAATTTTACCCCGGCAATTCCCATGAGAAACAGCAAGTAGAAAAAATATGCGCTGATTTTCAAAAGTCCTGAAGAAATGGGTGGGTGTTTAAAGACTATGATTCCTATAGGAATCACCTCGATAACTATCCCAAATATGAAATAAAAATATGGGATATTCAGCAACATTGGATTCATAAACATCGAAGCTAGGAAAGCAATTAAAAATACGGCGAAAGCAATAGCTAAGTATTTCATGTTTGGATAATATAATCTATCCTTGTGTTTATTTTCAAGGAAATATTCATAGTACATAATAACAAAATAAAGGTACAAGAAGCCCCACACAAAATCCTCAATGGCTATAATATCAAAGAGGCGAAAAGGAAAAGAAGTGGTAACTGTCCATGAACCAGTAATAACCGCCATGTAATCAATAATAGTAGTGAATGGCAAACTGAAGATAATTGAAAAAAAAGCAACTTTCTTAACAAGATGCATGTTAAAATAGGATAGTACTAAGGAAGGTACCCCAAAAAATATCCATATTAAGGTTAAGTATTCAACCTTAAAGTAAAAGGATACCAGCAAAGCGATAACTGGATAGACCAGAAGAAACAGGTTATTTCTGACGACATCTGGTGCCATTTTTCTTTCGGTGTGACTAGAAATTAATAAATTTTACTATTATAATTGTAACTTTATCTGTTTATTCTAGTTGTTGGGTCAATTAATTTCTCATAAAAATATCGAAGCCTAGGGTCAGCATTATAACCTTCTAACTGCAATTTTAGAGAATCAGGAAGAGTAAATTGGCCGGTCCCAAGCTCGTAATGTATTAAAACGGTTTCAAGATTATCTGGGTTTAATTTTTGTTGATCAAAAGCAGCTCTGTCTTTAGTGATTTTTATTTCAATTTCACTGTGGCCATCACATCTTAATATTCCTCCCAATCTGGTCAAACAAAAATTAATCAGCATATCTTGAACATCTCTTTTTTGTTGCAAAATGTAAGATACAAGGCCTTCAGAGTCTGATTCACTTATAAAATGTCTGGCTCTCGAGAGATATCCTTCAGTCTGGAAATTTGTGTAAGCTGCGATAACCTTGTCCAAGAATTTCATGATAGTTCCACCAGTTAAGCTTCCATTTTCACTTCAGCTGATGCAATTACCAGTTAATACACAAGCTTATTAATCTATTCATTAGATTGGATGGCAATTATTTAAAAAATATCATATATAATTTTTCACTGGTCACTGGACATCCTCATGTAAAATACTTAAAGGCAATATTTAAATCAGTTAAATATGCTAACCAACAGCTTCGTCTTTTTAGACCGGGCAGGCAGCAAGCTGGAACAAAATCTATGGAAAAATGGGATATGCGATTGGGATTCCTTTCTGAAAAAAAACAGATAAACCGAGGATGTGCATAGACTAATGTTTAAGAAATCAAATTCATTCAATAGCTACTTTTGTTCCAATGCTTTGTCCAGGCATTCCGGTTTCAAAAATAATCCTTAATGCGCCGCTGTTGCCATGCGCTGATGCAACCTTTCCATTTATGGCTTTGCCTGCCGATGTTTTCCAGACAACCTTTTTCCCGAGCAAACCCGATACTTTTTCTTTTGTGTTGATTCCATTCACTTGGACAATCATATGGTTGCCTTTCTTGACTCTTCTGCTTCCCCTGAAATTAACTATGATTCCTTCCATAAGCATTTAGAATACATATTATTTTAAAAATGTTGTTGTTTTGGTGCAGAATCTATAAAAAAAGTCAGTGGATTTCACCTATTTATAAGTATCGCGTGGTGCCTGAATCTTTCTCCATATAAATGATATGGCTGCTTATCAGGCCTAAAATGAGCGTTTCTGAGATGCTTCATTATCTCATTTTCCACTTCTGGTGACCATATCGCCCCTAGTTCAACAACTATGATGTTTGCAGTTCCGTGCCTTTTCAATGCGGCGGGAAGATAAGTCATTTTCGCTGGATCAAACAGTTCTCCAGGAATTACTTCTGAAACGTGAGGACCAACCTCATAAGTTGGTAAGCGATTCTGCACTGTTGGTTCATATGTAATTGGGGGCAACAGCCCAATAGTGATTGTGTCAAGAGTTTTACGCTCTTGGATTATAGGCGCATCATTAGGTCTTCGCTGAACATCAGCCACGGCAATCTTCAAAGTAAGCTCTGAACTTACAAATGACTTATACTCCAGCTTACCGCCTATCGTGATGACATCAAACATTGGATCATTACCTGAAGGGTTAATATACTTTGGCTGTTCGATTTCGGGCTCAAATCTGTGGTGTGCATGGGACATAATCACAAGGTAATGAGTAGTGATTTATAAAATTTATTGTCGAATTAGCTTTAATTGCCTTACTAAAGAATGTTAACCAAAACAATCGGCACAAGCAAACAAGCCATTGAATTGCTTCTGCTTACATCAGTAATATTTGGGATTAGCCCAACTGACGTTGCAATTATTAAAATCAACAATCCAACAACACCAGAGAAATACAACACCATCAAAGTGATAAAAGCAATAATAAATACACTCAAGACTGAATAGTTCAGTTTGTTCATTATTGTTGAGAATACCTTGCTTACATAAAGCGTAAGGAAAGTTGCAATTCCTCCAGCAACTAATGCAACTGCAAAAAATAATATTAGAACCTTTGCATCTATGTTTCGCAACAATTGCTGCACCACAATAATCGAGCCGTTTCTTGCCTTTGAAATCGTGAATAGCGTTATCAGGGACAAGACCATTGAAACCGTGTTGATGCCTCCAACCATGATAAGATAACCAAAAACATTTATTTTTCCTGCAATCTGGCTTGACAAGACTCCTGCCTGCGCAGGCCCCAATCCAGGAAATATTGAAACCAACGAGCCTGAAAAAACCCCGGAGCCAAGTGCCTTAACAACATCTTTTGCTTTGACTTTAATCATTTCTGTTGTTCTTTGAATTGGCAAAACAACTTTTTGAGTCAGGCTCAAGAGTAAAACGCTAACACCAAATAATCCCGATAACATAGGCAGCAAAGGGTCTTTAAGGTTTGGCACATTAAAGACAATCAAGCCTAAAATTCCTGACAAGGCGACAACGGCAAAAGCCCAGAATTTTTTGTTCAGATTTTCTTCCCTCAGAATCATGAAAACAACAACAGCAAGCAGCAGCCATCCAACATAATTTTTCAGATAAGAAAAAATTAACGGAACAATAACAATCAGCAATGGGGACAGAATAATTGTTAAAATTAAGCACAATAGGCTTCCAATTACTGTCAATTTAACAGCTTCATGACCCATGCCATCTAAAAGCATCCTATGCGCCGGCAGAATAGCCAATGCAGTGTCATCGCTTGGAGCGCCAAGATAAGTTGCGCTTATGAAATCTGTGAAAGTATGCGTAATTGACATTGCAATTATGAATGAAGCAACTGCAATTACATTTGTATAGCCTAATAATACAGGAGATATGCTGAATAATATCAGCGCAACAAGGTTGATGTGCAGCCCCGGAGTCAGGCCCGTTATTACGCCGGCGGACGCACCGAGCAGAATAGCAATAATAAGCTCTAAAAACATGGTTTCCAGCCCATTTTAGCCGTTTCTTGAATTTGGCCTGCTGAATTTCATCGGCAGCCTAAAAGGCATTTTGCTTTTTGGCAAATTTGCCACTTAGGTCATAGTAATTCAAAACTCCTTAATATACTTAACGCATAAAATTGCCTTTTAGGCTGTCTTAAAGGGGTAGTTGGTGTGGATATTACAACTATTGGAATTTTGTATTTTTATCTATATGGAAAATAACCTCATCCGAAAGAAAATGTTGTTAATGGCAAATAGATTATATTCCCGTCTTTTCTTATTTTTTCTGTATTTGAAATGATGATGCCATAATCTGAACCATATCTTTTAATTGCTGCTTTGACCTGTTCTTGATTCTTGTCGCCTATGCTAACTTCTATAGGAATTATACTATTTTTTACATTGTGGATTAAGAAATCTGCCCCCCCTTCCTCAGAGTCATAAAAAATTCCTGTTGGCATGTTTACAGTTTCCATCATTCTGAATAAGTATGAAGCTACAAGATTTTCTGCAAGCACTCCTAACATTTCTCTATTCCTAATATCATAAACACCTAATTTAAATCTGATAGCGGCATTTATTGATGGAGAAAGGAAATAGTACTTCCATGGCTTTCTTATAACCTTGCCTGCGCCACCATAAGGTTTGATGCTGAAAATAAGATGAGTTTTCTCTAAAATATCCAGAATTGTTCTTACTAAAGCGGGCGATATTTTAAGTCTTTCTGCCAGTTTCGCATCTGATGTTCCGCCAGGAGTTTGCAATGCCAAAAAGGTAAGTATCCTTGTTATATCACTTCTAGTGTCAGTATTAAATGACTGCAATGCAAAAACATCCTTTTCAATAACTCTATCAACCATGCTAAAAATCCTTTGGTGAACTTCTATTTGGCTCATATTTAATCCAAAAGGAAAGCCGCCATAGCATAAGAAGTCTTCCCATATCATATCCATCCTCTTATTTAAGCTCAATGTTTTTCTCATTAATATGTTTTCATTTGCAGATGCAGACTCTACAGATTCATCATCACCCTTAAATATTAATTCCCTTACGTTCTGAGCCATTCCTTTTGATGGAAACAAATCATATTTTAAAGTGAGGTATTCTGAAAAATTTAAAGGAAAAACAGTCTCTTTTTTAGTTCTTCTTGCTGTGTCTACGCTTAACTCCAAATTCAAGGCTGACGAACCTGTGAATATTAAGAATACTTTCTTGCTTTGGTCAAAAATTATTTTTGCTGTCTGCGACCATTCATGATCAAAGTGAGATTCATCTATGAGTATAAATATTTCCTTGTCTAAGGCAGCTAAAGAAGTCCTATGAACATTTTGAATATAAACATTGATTACATCAAGTATGCTTTTGCCTAAGTAAGCTTTTAATTCATCAGTGGAAAAATACAGCACCCTATCCTGGCTTACATTTTTTACATTCCTGATATGCTCATAAATTTGAAAGAGGATTGTGGTTTTTCCGACCCCTCTCAAACCCGGAAGTATAATGAGCCTATTCTCTATATTGCCTAATTTTTCACCCATAATAAAATCATCAACATGCTTCTTGATTCTTATGTAGGTTCTTCTATGCCTTAAGGGTATTCCGTTGGCTTGAGTGTTGCTCTTTGCCAAAAGCGGAGTTTCACTTAGCTTGGCCAGGATATACTTAACTAATGACTCTTGGTCTTTTTCTTCCATTTTAAACATAAAATGTATAACGCTTTATAAATACTTATACATTGAAATGTATAAGGAATATTTAAATGTTTTGTTTTGAAGATTATTATACTTACGGTTACATACCATATAAAAAATATTTCTTAAATAGAAACATTTATATATGTGATATATTAAATATACAAAATATATGAGATATACCTTTGAAAATGGAAAACATAATTAGAGTCACAAGCAGA